>JAMNYG010000195.1 GCA_023622945.1 Bacillota bacterium
GATTCCGTAATGCATCCTGCTCCTGCAAGAGGACTGCCTGGCACAGGCCGCAGGTCAAAGCTGTCAATATCTTTAAATCCCGGATGGCTGCCGAAGATGGTTTCGGTCAGTCCTTCCGGAACTTCCACTCCATCCTGTACCCAGTTATTGCTTCCCCAAATCTGCCTCTTCCCCGAAACCCATTCCACTCTATCCTCGTGAAGAATGCCCAGCTTGGTTCCGTTTGTTCCAAAAAAGACGTTATTCCTGACTTCCAGGCTTTCAATCCCCCACATTAATCTGAAAGCCTCCTTGCCGGATGCATTTTTGAATATAAATGTATTATTCACAAAACGGTAACGTCCCTTTGACTGTCCGGTACCATCGCCTCCGGCACGCACAATGTACCACCTGTTGGAAACCAGTACATTTCCCACCACATCGCTGTCCTCTCTTGCCAAATCTTCATCAACGGGATTATAGTCCGGATCCGGCCCAATAAGCTCCAGGTTATGGTAATATGGATCTTCCAGCCAGTTATAGTAAATCTCGTTTCTTTCAGCCCTTGATTTCACATTATGCCCGCCTTTTCCGTCATGAATATAGCAATGCTGCAGCCGGAAAACCGATCCTGGAAACCTCATTTCGTCTGTTGCTATGTAAAGCTGGTGTTGATATTCCTTATTGCCGCAATTGTATATTTCACAGTATTCTACGGTAATGCTTCCGGTATTTACGTCATAGCTCAGTATGCCGTTAGGGCAGTCATGTACAATGGTATCCCTGATGACAATGCTGTGGGCATGGTGATGTATACCGCACCTCTTTGCATTTCTTATCTCGAAACCTATAAAATCATAGTAATGCCCGCTGAGTTCAACACAATCCTGGTGTTTTCCCTCTCCATCTATTATGGGGCGCTTACCGTTTACCTTTACACCGATTATCCTTATTCTTGCATCCTCTGTGCCTGACTGGGTTAGGGAAACCTGTCCGGGGTATTGGCAGTCTCCGTCCACGAATACCGTATCTCCGGGTTTAAGACGGTTTGCCACCTCCTGGAGCGATTTAAACTCCCTTTCGGGGCCTACATGATAGGTACGCGGAACATGGTCCCTGTCCGGTCCCATATCTGGCTTTGATTCCTGCGAGCAGCAAGAAATGTTTTCCATGGAGAATTTAAATTTGTTACTTGCCACGCACACTCCAAGCACATGCTTTCCGGCGTATTCGTAATTAAATTCATATCTTTCAGCCATCCTTACAGGTTCCTCACCCTGGCGTGCTATCCAAACATCATATTCTTTTCTTGCTGTGTCTACAAATACTTTTACATGGTATTTAACCCCGGTATCAAAGTATATAAGGGCATCTGAGAAAAAGTGCCTTCCGTTTCTTACTCTGAAGCTGCTGTCGTCATCCAGCATTATCTGTGCCGCTATGGAAGGATTATAATCCTGAGTTCTGCTTTCGCAATTCCGGCTGCAGCCTGGGTCGTGTATGGTCATGTCAAATTCTGCGATAATAAAACTTTTGTCTGCAACATCCCCATTGCTTTGCTGAAAAGCAAGATTTCTACAAAAATTAAACTCATTTACGATTATTCCATCGGTTCTGCTCCCTGCCAGTATCATCACGTATATCTCCTTCATAATGTAATATTCGCATCAAAACAAAACAATTATAGCATAAATTCTATGGGAAATATGCAGGTAAGCGGTTTTTATATTTTTGATACATGATATAATAATTAACATAATTCATACTATTTTTATTAGGCATTATTAGTGAAAATATTTGACATTTTATATAAATTATTGTAAAATTATGTTAAATAATGCAGGAGGTGTAATATGCCCGACATTAAGTTTGAAATCATAAAACATGTAGCGGTGCTGAGTGAAGGCACCAAGGGCTGGAAAAAGGAGGTAAACATAGTATCATGGAATGGCAGAAAACCCAAACTTGATATCAGGGATTGGGACGAGAACCATGAAAAAATGGGAAAAGGCATAACATTGAACAGGGAAGAAGCATTACTGCTCTTAAAATCATTATCTGAAATGGACCTGGATACCTTGGATTAACAAGTCTTACAGCGCGGGAAAACGTAGTGGAGGACTAAAAATTAAACAGCACGGAAATATGTAGTTAGGGACTAAAAATCGGACACCAGGGGGATATGCATTAGAATCGTTCCAAGTTTGTCAGGCAACAGCTGTTCAATTCTCTCAATTTATAAATATCAAGTCTAAGGAGTAAGTAATATGATAACCAAGTATCTTATCAAACAGGTGGATATCACGCCTGATCCTGACAGCGATGCAAAACCCTTTAAGCTTGAATATTACCTCCTTGAAGGTGAAGTAAACTACATAGCCGAGCTGATAGGAAAAAAGGTCTATGGTATAGGGATAATACAAAAAAACAGCCCTTCCTTAATGAATGAAGAAAGGGTTCTTAATTTTTCCTGCTGCAGGGAGACCACAGAGAAAATTATCCAAAAGCTGATAAAAAATACCGTAACTCCTACTGAACTTCCATATATATTGGATGATATGCTTGGTGTCTGATATTGACACAGGTATGTCCCATATTGACACAGGTATCAGGTAATATATTAAAACGGATGCTCAGTATTACCGCAGGCGTGATGGATCAATCTGCTGTCGGATTCATGCAGTAGGTCTGATACCAGCCAAGCCCCCAATTCTTCATGTTTTCCGGCAGGATAAAACCTGCATTGTAGCGCATATGGCCACCGGAAAGTACATAATCGACTATTGCCCGCTGAAGGGCTGTATTGCGGGGAGCGGTTGCAATATCTATGTCTGACCTTCCGAACACTCTGCTGTACGTGGGAATATGATTTGAACGCAAAGGAAGCAGATAGAATTCCCTTTGGAATTTGACAATATTTGAATCCGCGGGCAGCAAATCCTGGAGCTGTGCATCAAGTAGCCATGTACCTATGGTGAAGGTCTTAAAGGTTTTTTCGGGGAAATACTCCGGGAAAAACTCAAGTGCCATTTTCATGGATTGGCCGCAAAGCTCAAAATCCATCTTGCTTCCTTCGGGTATGTGCATTTCAAGGGCAGGATCCCCTTTTGCCAGTACCAATTCCCATTCGGAAACCGGAAGTGTTACCGGCTCACGTATCGCCTTTCCGCGGGGAGTAATGAAATTCCCTTTAATTTGGAGGTCATTGATTTCCAGTACGGATGTCCATGCATCACTGTCAAAAATATCATTTGTGCCGTCAACTTCACCGTCCGATCTGTATTTTATGCCCGGCTCGGCCAATGCAGCTATTTTCCCGTTTTTGCGGTTGCGATAAACCCTTGCGTTGTAACCGAAGCTGCCGTGAACATACTGGAGACGCCCCAGTCTGAATATTCTTCCGTTAACATGTAACAGCAGCCATGATACCACATCCAGACCCCACAGTCCTTCTTCCTTATGAAAATGCCTCATCCATATTTCCAGGTCGCTCATAGTGTCTGTCAGTATGTCTTCAGGTATGCCCCTCTCCCTGTAGAACTCAACCGTATACCCAATCCTTGAATAGATTAGAATTGCATTAAACATTCCGTATAAATCGCCAAGATAAGCTTTAAGCAGCTTCAGGTCAGAGATAACGTATTCCTCTTTTTCATCCGCCTTAAAGAGGATGTAACGGAAGTGCCATATAAGCCTTTTTAGTTCCTCGCTGCTTCTTATTCTTTGGCAAGCCTCATGAAAACTCCCTGTGATTTCAGGAGAAAGCATGAAATAACGGTTAAATTCATCTATGTAGGAATCCTGCAAAAAATCTATATTTCCTTCCGGAAAGTCTTTCTGACTTAAATCCCAGCTATTAAGCGTGACGTGGCTAACTCCCAGATTTTTCAGCCTGTTCAGAATTTCCCCGCAAACCATACAAGCAATACCCCTTTACAGAGAAGTCTCATATGAAATAACCCACAGAAAATTTCTGTGGGTATTTATTATATATTATAGAACCTGCTGAAACAAGTATGCTGCCATGAAAAATCATTTGTATCTACCTTGTAAGATAGTTGTATATTATGTCAGCCGCCTCGGCCCTGCTTATTTCATGCTTGGGCATAAACCTTCCGCCAGTTCCTGCCACAAGCTTCAGCGACCTGGCAATAGCCACATAACCGATAAGCTTGGGGTTAATTTCATCTTTGTCCCTGAAATCGCAGGCAAAAATACCTTCAAGCTCTGCGAAATGCCTGTATCCTACAGCCCTGAGAAGATACGTCACGGCTTCCTCCCTGGTAACCTTTGCATCAGGATCTTTCTCTGCCTCATCAATGATTCCTTCATTGATCAATGCCCTGTACATTCCGTCCAGAACTTCCTGCCTGAAAGGACTCCTGCCGTCAATGGGATAATAGTAGCTGCCTGTCAGCTTTGTAATCATGTACAAATACTCCTTTTGAACCACCGGCTCATCCGGCCTGAAAAACCCTTCGGGAGGAAGTATCTCTATTTCAGCCAGGACTTTTATCCTTTCTTCAGAAGGATGTCCCGATATATCGCTGTAGTAACCCGATTTCTTATCCTTGTACGGTTGGTTGTTATAGTAATTTATAAGAGAGCCGCTGAAAGCATCAACGCAAAGAGGTTTACTGAAATCGGGAGCATAGACCAGTTTTATCCCGCTCATTCCCTGGCTTTGACCGTATGTCATTTCGTATTCATCAGGCTGAACAGTAACATACTTCAGCTCAGGCTTATTGCTCTCCAAAAGCGCTTCAAAGGCCTTATCTGCGCTGATGACACCGGAAGGGGATATAAATTCTACCTCGTCCCATACTTCTTCGTAACTTGTTACTCTTCCTGTAGAAGGATCAATCCTCAAAGCAACCCCATTGTCCTCAAACGGAATTCCGTTAAAGTGCCTGATATATAATAAACTGTCAGGACTTGCCGAGTAGACCAGGGGATATTTCACAATATATGGCTCAGACGTTGTTTGAGCATTTTCAACAAGCTTAAGCTGGGATAACTTTTCAGGTTTGTATTTTCTCAGGAAATTCTCCGCAATTCTCTGCATTTCACCCCTTTCAAGCTTTTTGTCTTCTTTTGCTTCCCCGTAATACCCATAAGAATTTATCTCCATTATCTCCTTTGTTTTTGCATCAAGTACAACTTCTACGGTGTCAACTCCTTCACCTGCCGCTATCATCAGCTTGAGTTTTTCATCCGGTATACCAGTTCCAAAGTCAACCTTTGAAAGGTACCTAATGAAAGTCATCCATAACCTATAACCGGCGTTGTTGTCAGTTTGATACCTGAAGCTGTTAAGAACATGTTCTTCGCTTATGCCAATTTCATCAATGTCTCTCAGGAATTTCTCGGCTTCTTCTGCCGAAACCAGGCCTTCCATGCTCCTTAATTCATCCAGCTCTTTCTCCGAAATATCCATAGTTTTATCGGTACTGGCAGCACTCCGCAAATACATATCCGTCCTGTAAAGTATTTCGTAGTAAATATTGTATCTGTTTGAATCAAAGATTCTGTCTCCTGTGACGGCATCTATGCCGAATAAAAAGTCTGCATCTCCCGGACAATACACAAGATAAGTCCCTGTTTTGCTGTCATCGGTCAGTTTCCTGTATTTCAGCTTAAGGTCCAGCTCATCTTTATATTTGGCAATGGCGTCATCTTCTTTCATTGCGGCTGCCGGGTCAGGAAAAATGGCATTATCGGTCCATAAACGGTAAAAATACAATATTTCTCCTGTTTTACCGTCTACCTGTACCGTTATGTAATTCTGAGGGAATGGTATTCCTTTATAATTGCGGAAAAATGTGAATGTGTAGTTTCCATTGCTTTCTATTACACAATTATCATAATCATTGAAATCCAGCTGGCTTACTATTTCAGGGCATATCATATAGCAGAACTTTCTTACCAGGCTGGCTGCCTTTTCCTTTGTTATCGAGGGCAACCTCCTGTAGTAATCATAACTCCTGTCGTATTTGTAATGTGAATATGACTTTATGACCCCGTATCTGTCGATATTGACCTCAATGCTGCCACCTCTTCCTGTCATGTATGAATCTGTTGCCCAGCGGAACCAGAACTCCACACTGCCTTCATAGCTTCTGTCCATCATTATATTGCTGCTGAACTGTGTATAGCTTTCAGGAATATCAATTTTTGATTTGATCATTCTGATGAGCTTTTCAATTTCCTCATTGCCAAATGCAGCCTTAACATCTTCTTTGGCAGTCACGCTCTCACTGGTAGCCTGAGGTTTCTCCTGACCGGCTGTCACCGGCGAAAAGCAAAATCCCCAGGTAATTATTAAAGCCAATATCATCGATAGTTTCCTCTTCATAAAGCTACCTCCTGGTTTACGGTTATCTTGCTCCCTCCTGATTTGTGGTGATTTACTGAAGTTAACACTACAGCGATACAAAACCCGCCTTTTCTGCAATGTCCTGGCCTTCTTTCCCAAGAAGCCACTTGAGCAGCCTGCGGGCACTGCTGTTTTCCGGCTCATCTTTTCTCAGGACAGCATAATAAGCTGATGTAAAGGGATATGTTCCATCCTTGATGGTCTGCTTATCGGGAATGACCCCGTTGATGGCAAGCAATTTGACATTCCTTTTTGCATACATGCTGGTGGCGTAATAGTATACCGAATATCCCAGAGCATTTTTCGCATTGGAATAATCGGCCACCCTGTCAATTAACTCTCCCATACCATATATCATAATTTCCTTAGGCGGTTCAGCCAGTTTCAGCCCCTTCATGACCAGGGTCTCCATCAGGGTTTGGCTGCCGGAGTTGGGTTCCCTTTGGTAAGGGATTATTTTACTGTCCTCTCCTCCAACTTCCTTCCAGTTGGTGATTTTCCCCTGGTAAATATCCTGCACCTGCTTTACAGTCAGGCTGTCAACCGGGTTTTCACTGTTCACAAGGAACACAAACCCTTCCTTGCACACAGGAATTACTTCCAGTTCTATCCCTCTTTCCTCTGCAAGAGCATACTCTTCCGGTGAGGGAGGCGTAACAAATATAATGTCTGCTCTTCCTTCTATGAGATTTACATAGGCATTATGGGTGGTGTTGTGGGTAATAAAACCTTTTACTCCGGTTTCATCAAGCCCCAAAAGTTCCTTTCCGATCTCCATGGAAAGAGGATATGTAGCGGTGGATCCGTCTATACGCGGGAAATCGGCCTTGGTAAAAAGCGCATCATAAAATTCTGTAATATCATTCGACAGTTCCCTGATGTTTTCACTAAATCCTGTATCGCTAAATATGACCAGTCCTGACCTGTCTATGTAAATTTTTTTGTTAAAAAGCTGAGCAACAGCCTCTGCCGGGATGTAAATCCTCTGGTGCTGCAACTGCGTCGGGACATCTGTATTTACAACAACATCATCCACCAGTATTTTCTTTTCTCCTGCCCTTATCCTTGCCTTTTTCCCTTCATAAAAAACAACTGCAGTACGGGTTTTACCTTCCCATGAAGCTTCTGCACCAACGTTAGCGCATACAAAGCCAAGAGGTATCATGATCCTGCCATCAACATAAAAAGGATACACTCCGGTGTTATTGTCTATCTTTTGTGCTTTTCCATTTGCATAAGCTATCGGTTTACCGCTGCAAAAAACCATCAGGCTACCGTCATCTGCGTTTTTAACAATAGTCTCCAGCATATCCAGCCTTCCTCCGATCTGGTCCTGTGATTGTGCAACAAGCATTTCTTTTGCCTGCTCCGCCGTAATGTCATTTTCAAGTAAATACTTGTACAGCAGCTTTTTTACACCTTCTGTATCCTGGTAATCATCCTTAAGTATCAACCACCTGCCATCTGTTTTTTCAAGGACCATTATATGCTCTACAACTGCACTGTTCTTAACCGTGGGGGCACATTTGAAATATACATCATAAATTTCGTCCAGCACCACTGTGGCCTGGTTTCCTGAAAACGATATGCTGTGATACTTCAGCTCATAAGTGAATCTGTCAAATGTCAGGTCATTTATCTGAGCCTTCCTGTATTTAACTATGGCATCAAGAACATCAGCTTCACTTATTGCTTCCTGAGACTCCACCATATCACGGGACAGGAAACTCTCTATTCTCTCATCGTAGGTCAATGAAGAAAGGATACGATAGCGAAGGTCAAAGTATTTCCTCAGGAAATTTTTAACCTGCAGCTCCTGATCCTGCTCATCTGAAAACACTGCGCAGGGTATCAAAACCAGCAGTACAGACAGGAACAACGCAATCAACCTTTTCATTGCTCATCACACTCCTTCCATGAATAATACTGACGATTTTAAGCAATAAAGGTTTCATACATTCATGTTTTCCAGCAATTTTTTCATGGACTGAAACTGAAATCTTTCCGAATTCAGCATCCAGGAGCGGTTCCATTTATACTTCCTGCGTACCTGCCCGACCTTATATACTGCCTATGCACCTTTACAGCCTTTGGTCAATATAATGAATATTAATCAATATTGTTAAAAGCTTTTAACTGTCAAAATACCTTACCATCAGGTTGGAAAATCTCATTGGAAAATTCTGTTAAAAGGAGCTGATATTATGAACACGGTACCACTGCCTGTACAGATCATACCAAGGAAGCTTTCATTGCCTAATCTTTCGGTATACTATCCGTTTGTTGCAGGTCAGGCCAATCCTGCAGCCATGCAGATAATGAACAACACCATATTAAGCCTTGCAAATCAGCTTATACATATGCAGGGATATTTCCAGAACCCTTTGACGCAGGTTACAGGATGGTTTGAAGTGAAAACAAATGAAAGGGAAGTTTTAAGCCTTAATTTAGGGACTTACGGCTACCCTCCCAAAGCAGCCCACGGCATGACGTATATCAAGTCTCTTACCTTCGATACCCGCACGGGCCATGCATATCAACTGCACGAATTATTTACTCCCGGGAGCGATTATGTCAAAAGGCTGTCCGATATAATAAAAAAACAGATAGCCCAGCGTAAGATACAGCTTATTAACGATTTTGAAGGGATAAGGCCTGACCAGGATTACTACATAGCTGATAAGGCATTGGTGATATATTTTCAGCTATACGAAATTACACCTTATGTTTTCGGATTTCCCATGTTTCCGATATCGGTATACGACCTGCAGGACATAGTCCGGGAGGGAAGCCCCTTAGCGAAAATGGCAACCAATGACTAAACAAATTATTAAAAGTGATTTAAACGAAAAAGATGATTAAATGATAAAAAGTGCTTAAAAATGTAAAAAGTAATTAAATGAAAAAGTGATTAAGAGTTTGAGATGCAAAGGTAGGTTTGAAAGACAAAGGATGCTTTTCTGAAAACGAAACGGGGACACCTCAAAGTGTCCCCGTATGTCATTGTGCGCCCAGCATGGGCAGTAGCTAGGCGGTGAAAGTCCGCTGTGGACTTGGTAGTGGGAACCACTAGCCAAAGGCAAGGGTGTCCATCGTGAGGTGGAATCTGAAGGAAGCCGGAGGCAAAATCTCGGTCTGATGAACAAAAACCAGATATGAGGCTGAACAGGGGCGGACGAGTTTGCAATACAAAACTAAGTCCAACACTACCCGAACCCCGGACAGTAAAT
>JAMNYG010000072.1 GCA_023622945.1 Bacillota bacterium
TGACATTTGGCAAAGGGCTTTGGATCTGCTGAAGGTCGAGCTTACCGAAATCAGCTTCAACACTTGGATACAGACAATTGAACCTGCAAACATGAACTCAAATAAAATAGTACTAGGTGTTCCTGCCCAGTTTAACAAAGGAATACTTGAATCCAGATATGCTTCGCTTATAAAAAATGCCATTAAACAGGTTACATCAAAGGAATACGAAATAAATTTCATCGTCCCCTCCCAGGACGAAATTGACATGGATGAATTCAAAAGCACCGAAAATACCGGCGGAAGTGAATTTGCAGCATCCGCCCTGAATCTGAACCCAAAGTATACCTTTGATACATTCGTAGTGGGAAACAGCAACAGGCTTGCCCAGGCTGCCGCACTTGCCGTGGCCGAATCTCCCGCCAAGGCATATAATCCCCTTTTCATATACGGCGGTGTAGGCCTCGGAAAGACTCATCTCATGCATGCCATAGGGCACTACATACTGAACCAGAATCCAAACATGAAGGTACTTTACGTATCCTCAGAAAAGTTTACAAATGAACTGATAAACGCAATAAAGAATAATAAAAATGAGGAATTCAGGTACAGGTACAGGAACATAGACATTCTCCTCATCGAATACCTTCAACGCTCTTTATGAAGCGGACAAGCAAATAATACTCACAAGCGACAAACCGCCCAAGGAAATAGTAACCCTTGAGGAAAGGCTGCGTTCAAGGTTTGAGTGGGGACTGATTGCCGACATACAGCCTCCCGACCTGGAAACAAGGATCGCTATCCTGAGAAAAAAGGCTCAGCTGGACAAACTTGAAGTGCCCAATGATGTCATAGTGTTTATAGCCGACAACGTGGCTTCCAACATAAGAGAACTTGAAGGGGCATTAAACAGGGTGATAGCTTACTCAACCCTTACTCAGAGCGAGATTACGGTAGAACTTGCCCAAGAGGCCCTGAAAGATCTTCTGTCATCCAACAATTCACGGCCCATAGACAGTCAGCTGATCATTGAAACGGTGGCCAGGTACTTTAATGTGAAGCCTGAAGAATTCAGGTCAAAGAAGCGGTCCAGGGACATAGCATATCCAAGGCAGATAGCCATGTACCTTTGCAGAGAGCTGACTGACATGTCCCTGCCCAAAATCGGTGAGGATTTCGGAGGTAGGGATCACACCACAGTAATACACGCAGTGGACAAGATAGGCCAAGACATAGAAAAAAACCCTGAAATCAGAAGGGCCGTGGAGGAACTGAAAAAGAACATAGCCGGCAAGTAGAACACGATTGAAGCAGCAAGAACGCACAGAAACGCAGAACAAAAGAACCTACATTATATTCATCAGGTTAAAAAAATATTCACAAAAAATGTTGGTAAGGGGATAATTTTTTGTGGACAAGTTTTAAAATTTCGAAACATGTTTTAACCTGTTAATACTTACAATAAAATTATCAACAAGTTAACAACATCCAAAGGATGTATACCAAACGAGATTCAGCCATATTATCCACAGAATAAACATCACTTACTATTACTACTACTAGAATTGTTTATAAAAAAAGATAAAGAAACAGGAGGAGCTGTCCAAATGAGAATAGTTTGCCCAAAAGAAAGCCTTGCAGAGGGAATAGGAATTGTTCAAAAGGCAGTATCATCAAAATCAACCCTTCCGATACTTGAAGGTATATTGCTTGAGGCATACGACAGCAAGTTCAAACTGACTGGAAACGATCTTGAAATAGGAATTGAATGCTTTGTTGACGCTGACATCCGGGAAGAAGGCTCGGTAGTACTTAATTCAAAAACCTTCGGCGATATTGTCAGAAGGCTTCCTGATTCTGAAGTATTCATAGAAGTTAAGGGAGATAATCTCGTAATCATCGAGTGCGCAAATTCACATTTTGAGATCAAGGGCCTGTCGGCCACAGGATTCCCAGCCCTTCCGGCCATAAAACAGGAAAACTCCTTTAAAATCAGCCAGAAGCTTTTAAGGGACATGATAAGACAAACCATCTTTTCCATCAGCCTGGATGAAAATCGTCCCATACTTACCGGTTCTCTTATTGAGTGCAATGAGGGAACGGTCACAATGGTATCAATGGATGTATTCAGGCTGGCACTCAGAAAAAGCACTTTAAGCGAAGAAGTAAATGATTTCAGCGTAGTTGTTCCGGGAAAGACCCTGAACGAGATTTCCAAGATTCTTCAGCCTGTAGACGACGAAATAACCGTATATACTTCAACAAACCAGATACTTTTTGACATGGGCAACTGCAAGATTGTTTCAAGACTGCTGGAAGGCAAATATTTGAATTACAAGAGCATTATAAGGCATGACGCCGAAACAAGGATCAGGGTTAACGTAAAAAGCCTTCTGTCCAGCATAGAACGAGCTTCCCTGGTTGCATCGGCTGACAATAAACATCCTGTAAAGTTTGATATAAAGGATGACAAGATGATAATTACTTCCAACACGGAAATAGGAGCTGCAAGGGAAGAGCTGAACGTGGAAACCACCGGCAAAGAGCTTCAGATAGGATTTAATCCGAGATATCTCATCGATGCATTAAAGGTAATAGATGATGAAGAGGCTGAAATAACATTCATTACAAACCTGCTGCCCTGCACAATCAAACCTGTTGAGGGCGATGATTTCATATATGTTATCGGTGCAGTTAAAATATAGGTAAAACACCTGCTACTGACCGGGGGTAAGAAATTGTACATTAACGGCTTAAAGCTATTGAACTTCAGGAACTACGAAAACTTAAACATAGAATTTGAAAAAGGTTTTAACATTATTTACGGCGACAACGCTCAGGGAAAAACAAACATCCTGGAAGCTATTTTTTTATGTGCCTCCGGAAGGTCCCACAGGACTTCAAAGGATGCGGACCTGGTCAGGATAAATGAAAGCGGCTATTATATAAAGCTTTCACTGGACAGGTCCGTAATGTCTTCATCCATTGAGATACTGTATGACAGGACCAGGAAGAAAAGAATAAAGGTAAACGAGATCCCTATAAGAAGAATGACGGAATTGATGGGACATCTGAATGCGGTGATATTTTCACCCGAAGACCTTATGATAATTAAGGAAGGTCCTTCTGAAAGACGAAGGTTTATTGACATAACCATAAGCCAGCTTAAGCCTTCATATTTATACGATCTTCAGCAATATAACAAGATACTGATGCAGAGAAACAGCCTTCTTAAGGAAATCCATAACAATGAAGCTTTAACCGAAACACTTGATATATGGAGTGAAAAGCTTGCTGAAGTGGGTTCCAGGATAATGAAAGTAAGGCACGAATTCATTAAAATATTGAGCAAAAAGGCACAAGAAAAGCATTTGAAACTTTCAGACGGAAAAGAAAAACTGACATTGAAATACTGTCCGTCAGTAAAGGCGCCTTCCATGGACAGCACCGGTGAAATTGAAAAATGCTTCCTTGAGGTTCTGAAAGAATCAAGGAAAAAAGAGATGAAGACCTGTACCACCATGGCAGGACCCCAAAGGGATGATTATGTAATATTCCTTGACGGCCTTGAGCTAAAACAGTTTGGATCCCAGGGACAGCAGAGGACGGCAGTATTATCCATAAAGCTTGCTGAAGTTGAAATGATGATGGAAATGACTGGGGAATACCCGGTTTTATTGCTTGACGACGTAATGTCGGAGCTTGATGCCAGGCGGCGGAATTATCTTTTTGAAAATCTGGGTGAAATACAGACTTTTATTACCTGTACCGATATGAGTTTATTTGAAGATAAAATCGCATCAGGTTCAAAGGTTTTTAAGGTAGTTAGAGGAAGCGTTTACGAGGAATTAAGGAATTTCGGGTGATATTTGCGTATTTTTTGCGTTTGGGATAAAATATGTATTATGATGGCACTGTGTTCGTGTAAGGTTCATAAAGAATGTTACATCTGTTTAGGCTGAAAACCGGTATAACAGGGAAAATATGTTTCATAGGAGGGAAAAGATGTTTCTGCATATCGGTGCGGATACTGTGATTCCTACAAAAAATATTATAGCCATTTTTGATATGGAGACAACCACTATTTCAAAGTATACCAGGGAATTCCTGAAAATTGCCGAAGAAGAAGGGTTTGTGGAAAGTGTTTCGGATGATTTGCCGAAATCATTTATAGTCACCGAAACTGATAAAAAGAGCAAAATATACCTTTCTCCTATTTCATCGGTAACCCTTAAAAAGAGGGCAAACTTTTTAAAGAAAATATCCGAAGAATAAAAGCATCGAAGTATTGGGAAACGACAGGAGGAACTTATGCAGGAAGACGTAAGAAATATAACATATGATGAAAGCCAGATACAGGTACTTGAAGGCCTTGAAGCTGTAAGAAAAAGGCCTGGTATGTATATTGGCTCAACATCAGCAAGGGGACTGCATCACCTTGTATATGAGATAGTTGACAACAGCATCGATGAAGCTCTTGCTGGACGATGCGACAAGATAGAAGTGACCATAAACAAAGGAAATTCCATTACCGTGCAGGACAATGGATTGGGAATTCCTGTAGGCCCGCATCCAAAACTGGGCATTCCCACCGTTGAAGTTGTTCATACCGTCCTTCATGCAGGGGGGAAATTTGGAGGCAGTGCATATAAGGTATCGGGAGGATTGCACGGTGTAGGTGCCTCTGTTGTTAATGCGCTGTCCGAGTTCATGGAAGTTGAAGTTGCCAGGGACGGAAACATATACAGGCAGAGGTACGAAAGGGGTAAAACGGTAACCCCGTTGGAGATAATAGGAAAAGCTGATTATACGGGGACAAAGACGACGTTCAAGCCGGATCCGGAAATATTCGAGGATACGGTGTTTAACTTTGATACTTTGCTCATAAGACTACGCCAGATGGCTTTCCTTAATAAGGGAGTAAGAATAAGGCTGGTGGACGCAAGATCTGATGAAAAAATAATTAAAGACCTCCATTATGAGGGTGGAATTATTTCATTCGTTGAATACCTGAACCGGAATAACAATACATTGCATGACAGGCCCATATATATTGAAGGAAGCAAGGATATGTCATATGTGGAAGTGGCCATGCAATTTAACGATACTTATAATGAAAACATATATTCTTTCGCCAACAATATCGAAACCACCGAAGGAGGTACACATTTAACCGGCTTCAAATCGGCAATTACCAAGGTATTCAATGATTATGCAAGAAAATATAACTATCTTAAAGAAAACGATAAAAATTTCGCCGGAGAGGATGTAAGGGAAGGCCTGACCGCAGTAATAAGCGTGAAGCTGACAGATCCCCAGTTTGAAGGTCAGACTAAAACAAAGCTTGGAAACAGCGAAATGAGAACGCTGGTTGAAAATATAGTAACTGAAAAACTGACGTATTACATGGAAGAAAATCCTCAAGTGGCAAAGCTGATAATTGAAAAGTGCATTACAGCTGCCAGAGCCAGGGAAGCGGCAAGAAAAGCAAGAGAGCTTACGAGGAGAAAGAGCGCACTGGATAGTTTATCTTTGCCCGGAAAGCTGGCAGACTGTTCTGAAAAAGATCCTTCCCTGTGCGAAATATATATCGTGGAAGGAGATTCTGCAGGCGGATCCGCTAAACAGGGAAGAGACAGAAGATTCCAGGCAATTCTTCCTCTTTGGGGTAAGATGCTTAATGTTGAAAAGGCATTAATGGATAAAGTAATTGACAACGATAAGCTTGCACCTGTAATAACCGCCCTGGGAACAGGGATAGGGGATGATTTTGACATTTCAAAATTAAGATACCATAAGGTAATCATAATGGCAGATGCGGACGTAGACGGGTCTCATATAAGAATGCTCCTGCTGACGTTTTTCTTCAGGTATATGAGGGCCCTTATCGAAAACGGATATGTATATATTGCGCAGCCTCCTCTTTATAAAATAGCAAAAGGAAAAGAGGAACTGTACGCATACAACGAAAAAGAAGTAGAGAAGATAATAAAGGAAAAGAACTGGAAGAAACAAGAATGTACAATCCAGAGGTTCAAAGGACTCGGAGAAATGAATCCTGAACAGCTGTGGGAAACAACCATGAATCCTGAGACCCGTACCATATTGAGAGTAGAGCTCCATGATGCTTTTGCGGCCGATGAAACATTTTCAAATCTCATGGGAACCAAGGTTGAACCGCGAAAGGAGTTCATACAGAACAACGCAAAATATGCTGTAAACCTTGACTATTAAAAAATTTATTGAAACTGAAGAAGAATATCCACGTTGGATAAGTGAAACGGAATAATGAAGTAAATTGATGGGTATAAAAAGTAAATATTACAGGAAGCATAGTTTTGAATGATAGCAGTTTAGGATAAAAAATATATAAAATGTAATTAAAGAGGAAAAATATAAGACAAATGAAGAACAATATAATATGAATTTGACTAGTGTAAGTGAATTCAGTTAAACAGGAAAATCTGGTTAATACCGAACAATCCGATTAATATTACCTAACTCTGATTAAGTATTAAGAAAGTTTGATAAAAAAAGCGCCGGGAAGGATTTGATATCTTCCCGGTTTTTTTGTTTGACTGAGAACTTTGGTATCAGAAACCGACATTTATGTTTTAAAGGAAAAATGTTTCACGTGAAACATTTTGCAGTATAGTTTTTCAATAATTATATTAAACGGTTAACTGTTATTCCTGTTTATCATTTCCGCTTCTCTATGCCGGCAAAGCAGGTTAAGTTAAGAGGGCTATTACTTCTTGTTGTATGGTACTGATAAAAATATTATGGTATAATCATCTTGAACATTTTTGGTTCCAGTGTTGTTTAATTTATGAGGAGTGAGGTTATTGGCAAAAGTCATTGCTATCGCAAATCAAAAAGGGGGAGTGGGCAAGACAACAACTGCGGTTAATCTGAGTTCTTGTCTTGCATTTAAGGGGAAAAAAGTTTTGATTATAGATATCGACCCCCAGGGCAATACAACCAGCGGTCTTGGAATAGACAAAAAGTCCATAGAAAAGTCAATATATGACGTGATAATAAATGATTTGGACATTAATCAGGCAACACTGGAAACAAAACTGGACAATCTGAAAATTTGTCCTTCGACAATACAGTTGGCGGGTGCTGAAGTGGAACTTGTATCTGTTTTCTCCAGGGAAACAAGGCTGAAAAATGCACTTGCCGATGTAAGGAATGAATATGATTTTATATTGATCGATTGCCCTCCTTCTTTGGGACTTTTGACGGTTAATTCCCTTACTGCGGCAGACACAATTCTTGTTCCTATACAATGTGAATACTACGCACTGGAAGGGTTAAGCCAGCTTATGAATACAGTAAGGCTTGTACAGAAACATTTAAATCCCGGATTGGAAGTTGAAGGCGTTGTACTGACGATGTTTGACGCAAGGACCAACCTGTCAATACAGGTGGTGGAAGAAGTAAAGAAATATTTCAAAAACAAGGTGTACAGGACTATAATTCCCAGGAATGTAAGGCTTAGCGAAGCTCCAAGCTATGGATTGCCCATAATACTTTATGACCCAAAGTCAAAAGGAGCCGAGTGTTACATGGAGCTTGCCGAGGAAGTGATTGAGTATTCAGAGGAGGTGGGCAAAGTATGAACAAAAGAGGTTTGGGAAAAGGGTTAGGCGCTTTAATTGCAACTGATATTGAGGATGATTCCCAGGTAAAAGAGCTGAAAATAAACCAGATAGAGCCAAATATTGACCAGCCCAGGAAAAACTTTGACGATGAAAAGCTTTCACAGCTTGCTGAGTCAATCAAGCAGCATGGTATTGTACAGCCGATAATAGTAAGAAAAGACGGAGACGTATACAGGATAGTTGCAGGGGAAAGAAGATGGAGGGCTGCGAGAATTGCAGGACTGACAACCGTCCCTGCCATCGTTAAGGATGTTTCAAACAAGGAAGTCATGGAAATTGCCCTGATAGAGAACCTTCAAAGGGAAGATCTGAATCCCATTGAAGAAGCGGAAGCATATGAAAGGCTGATCAATGAATATCAAATGACCCAGGAGGAAATTTCAAAGACTGTAGGAAAAAGCAGATCGGCCATAGCCAATTCCATAAGGCTTTTAGGGCTAGGTCAAAAGGTAAAAGCATTATTGGTAAACGGGGAACTGACAAGCGGACATGCCAGGGCTCTTCTTGCCATAGATGACCAGGAGCAACAGGAAAAGCTGGCACTGAAAATAATTGATGAAGGGCTTAATGTCCGTGAAACCGAAAAAATGATTAGGAGATTGGCCCAGAGAAGAACTCCTCTGAAACCACCTGCCCTGGCTGAAGAATACAAATACATAGAAGAAAGGCTTAAGAACATATTCGGAACCAAGGTGACTTTAAGGCATAACAGGAACAAAGGCAAAATTACGATTGAATATTATTCCAATGATGAGCTGGAGAGAATTTTGGAGATGGTTGATTCTATAGCACAAAAACACGGGTCATAAAAAGAAAAAAGATTTAAAATGTAGGTTTTGGAGCCAGAAAGAAGTTTAACAAAAAAACAGAAATTTTTAAAAAATTAAAATATTCACCTGATAAATACAACCTGATTTATACAAAGTTGCAAAGGTCAATCAACATTAATTCTTTTTTTGCTTAATAATGTTGAATTTCAAATTTTCATAATATGCTTTTTACAGGATATTATGCTTTTATAGGACGGTTTAGTGTTATAGGATGGTCTGAATTTATAGGAAGGTTAAATTTATCAGCGGATATGTTTCACGTGAAACATATCCGCTGACACATAGGAGTAAAGGGGACTTTTATGGGATCAGTTTTCAGGACAATAACCGTTGAAGATTTAGCTATATTTACAATAATTAATTCATTAATGATTTTGATAGTACTGTTCATGAACCTGGCCAACAGATCGAGATTTAAATGGCTGAAGGGCAGATACGTCAAGTTCATGAGCGGCGCAGGAGAAGGAAACATGGAACAACTTATAGAAGAATGCTTAAAACAGGTAAATGAGGTTAAACAGAAAAATAGGGAAATAGAAAATCAGATAAATCATATTGAGAGAAACCTTCTTCAGGCAATACAGAAAGTAGGTATAATTCGCTTTAATGCCTTTGAAAATATGGGAGGTGATTTCAGCTTTTCAATAGCACTCCTGGACAGCAACGACAATGGGATTGTCATGACGGTCCTTCACTCCAGGGAAAATTCATCTGCTTATGCCAAGCCGATAATAGGAGGCAAATCCAGGTATACTTTATCGGCCGAGGAAATCCAGGCTATTGAACAGGCCAGAAAAAATCACCTAGAAAGGTTTTACAAGGATTAGACCTACATAGATGTTACCCCTTCTTTTCAGGAGTGATTGACGTGGATATAAATAAAAATGAAAAAAAAGCCGTTTGGATGTACGCTGCAATTCTTTTTTTCAGTGCATTCATAGTTTTGCTTTTGACAGCTTACAGCCAAATAAAGCTAAACAGGAACATAATGGAATATGAAGATCAGATCAATAATGAAAAACAGCAGAATATAAACTTTAAACTTGATTTGGCAACCATGGTGAAAAAGAATGAGGAGCTTAATGAAAAGATTGCCCAGCTTGAGCAGGAAATTCTTCAACTAAAGGAACAGAACAGCAAAGCTTTGGAGGACATTAACCAGCTTAAAAAGAGATTTTCTTCATCCAAGGATATGTATGAAAATCTTATATTTGCAATAGAAGAACTTGAAAATGATAATATAATAAATTGTGCCCTGATTCTCAATACTAAAATTGATGCCTCATTGCTGGACGCCAAAGGCAGGGACATGTATCGTTACTTAGTGGACAGCACATACAAGCCTGCCAGCCATTTATTGTACAACCAGGGCTATCAGCTTTACCTGGAGAAGGATTATGCTTCTGCAATAGAGAAATTCAAAACTTCTCTGGAACTTTCGGAAAATGAGTATATATCTGATGATTGTTTGTACTTCATTGCATATTCCGAATTCAGGCAAGGTAATTTCGAAAAGGTCAAGGAAGCTGTAAATCAGCTGCTTACCAAATATCCTGACAGCAGCTACAAGGGTGATGCAAAGGATCTTCTAAAAATGATTGCTAACGGGTAATTAACAATATATTAAAGAAAAGAGGAGAGAAGCCATGCTGGATTTAAAATTTATCAGAAGCAACCCTGATAAGCTTAAAAAAGCACTTGAAGACAGGAATTATTCTTTTGACGTGGACTATTTACTGGAGCTTGATAAGAAAAGAAGGGATATGCTGTCTTCAGTGGAGCAGCTCAAAAGTCAACAGAATGCCCAATCAAAGCTTGTACCCCAGTACAAAAAGGAAGGTAAGGACGTTACATCCCTGATGGATGAAATGAAGAAGCTTTCCGAGCAAATAAAGGATATGGACGCCCAGGTCAGAGAAATTGATGACGAGATAGAGAGTTTGCTTTTAACAATACCGAATATTCCTTCTGAGAAAGCGCCTGTGGGGAAAAGCGATGCAGACAATAAAGTGGTAAGGGTATGGGGCGAACCTACCAAATTTGATTTTGAACCCAAACCCCACTGGGAAATAGGGGAAGATCTTGGAATCCTGGATGCTGCAGCAGCAGCAAAGGTTACAGGTGCGAGATTTACATTTTATAAAGGCCTGGGAGCAAGGCTGGAA
>JAMNYG010000008.1 GCA_023622945.1 Bacillota bacterium
ATTTACTGGTAATAATAATATTGACCGGCATCGTGGATACCGGTCGTAAAATCAGGCTAAGTTTCTTGCCAGAAAGGTAGTAATCAGTCCATACACAGAATATTTTACAGTCCCACATGTTTTACGGCTAACCTTTTTAACAGGACTGATTTTATGTTCCTTTTAACAATGCTGTAAACTTTGATTTTAGGGTATGTGGATAACAACCATTTGTCTACGGAAACTCAGAACATGGAAACATATCGAGAAAGTATTTTGCAGAAGTATCTGCATTGAATGTACTGCCACTGGACTTTACGAGTACAACATTAGTTTCGACAGAACACCGAAGTTTCACACGATTTTTGTAGTGTCCTGCTGCATGGCAAACACAGCGCAATTGCGTTTTTCCTTTGCTTTATACAAGGCCTTGTCAGCGCAGCTTATAAATTCATCAATGGATGTTTCATCCGACGGAATTATCGTGTTAACTCCCAGGCTTATTGTCACATGGTCTGAAACATCGGAAAACAAGTGCGGCACGCACCTTTCTTCCACCTCTTTTCTTATTTGCTAGGCGAGATTTAACGCGCTTTTCCTGTCTATATGAGGAAGCAGAACCACAAATTCATCTCCCCCATACCTTGCTATCTTGTCCGAAGAACGTTTCGCATAAGTTTTCAGAACATCCGCAATTGTTATCAGGCAGCAATCACCGGCCTTGTGGCCGTAATTATCATTGAGTTCCTTGAAAAAATCAATATCTGCAATTATCAGGGACAAGGGTATCGAATGACGTTTGCACCTGTTCCATTCGTCCCTGATTGCGGTCTCAAATCCCAATCGATTGATAATTCCCGTCAAACCATCGGTTATAGATATTTTTTCCAGCTTCCGATTAGCTTCCTGTAGCTGTAAGTTAATCTGTTTCAACTCTTCGTTTTTCTCCAGCATAATTTTTTTATTAATAAAGTCCTCAGCCTGCTTTTTATACCTCATACAGGAAATTGCCCAAGACATTATCACGAATATGGTCGAGTTGATCGAGTTGCCGAGCAGATGCGCGGAATTTTGAAAATATGGCGTTGCCAGCAATGCTGTAAGAAACAGCGAATGAACTGTTATATACACAAGGAGTAATACGTGCGGTTCAAAAAATGGGGTGACGTCTATCGATATCAATGCCACGACATAAACGATGACCTGCCCGCTCGACAATTGGTCAAGCAGCGAAATTCCCGCACATCACATCAGTATAAAGGCGATAAAAAAAATCCCGGCAATGCGGATACGGGATATGTGTCTTGGCACATCGGTTCCAAGTTTGGTAAAAATCACAAAAAACGCAATCATTGCAGTCAGTATCAAAGCATACATTAACCCATAATATATGTAGGGCGCGTCAAAAAGCTTCTCCCTGTTTTTTATATAGATTATCTGTTGCTTACATAAAATTGATTCGTTTATATTATATACAAAACATATGAACTTTCAAGGTTTGCAAAGCATTTTGAGCTTTCAAGGAAAATCGATGGCTGATCTAACAGAAATCAGTGAACCGGCTCAAAACTCAATCTATGGAATATCGCAAGGAGATACATTAATCTGCAACTGAAAAAGCCTGCTTGCGCAGGCTTTTTCAGTTGCAGATTAATTTAACCGGTGATCAGCTCAGCTGGTTATTAACTTATCCCAAAATTAACTTATTTCCTTATCGCTTTCCGCTGTCGGCCTCCCTTATCTGCACCCTTCGTATCTTGCCGCTTATGGTCTTGGGCAGCTCGTCTACGAATTCTATTATTCTGGGGTACTTATAGGGAGCTGTTACTTTCTTTACATGATCCTGCAATTCCTTAACCAGCGAGTCGCTCGGCTTGTAGTTTTTAGCAAGAACCACAGTAGCCTTTACAACCTGTCCCCTCACCGGATCGGGAGCAGCCGTTATGGCACATTCAAGTACCGCAGGATGTTCAAGCAGTGCGCTTTCAACTTCAAAAGGTCCTATCCTGTATCCTGAGCTCTTGATTACGTCGTCAGCCCTTCCTACGAACCAAAAATATCCGTCTTCATCCCGCCATGCCATATCGCCGGTATAATATATTTCATTGTTCCAGACCTCATTGGTCCGTTTTTCATCCCTGTAATATCCGTCAAACATTCCTACGGGTTTTCGCTTGCCGGTGCGGATGACTATCTGGCCTTCTTCTCCGATATCGCAGGGGTTGCCGTTTTCGTCCAGCAAGTCTACATCATAACCGGGAGCAGGTTTACCCATAGAACCTGGCTTGGGTTCCATCCAGGGGAATGTCCCTATGACTACCGTCAGCTCTGTTTGCCCGTAGGCTTCCATGAGCTTGAGGCCGGTAGCCTTAAGGAACTGGTTGTATACCTCAGGATTCAGTGGTTCCCCGGCAATAGAGCAATGCTCAAGGTTGCTGAGGTCATATTTGCTAAGATCTTCCTTAATTAAAAATCTGTATATTGTCGGAGGAGCACACAATGAAGTGACTTTATGTTTCACAATAACTTCAAGAAGATCTTTGGGAACAAATTTATCATAATCATATACAAATACTGCACTGCCGCACATCCATTGTCCGTATAGTTTTCCCCATACTGCTTTTGCCCAGCCTGTATCGGCAATGGTAAGGTGAAGGCCTCCATCCCGTACACATTGCCAGTACTTTGCAGTCAACAGATGGCCTAAAGGATAGGTGAAATTATGCTGAACCATTTTGGGCATGCCTGTTGTGCCAGATGTAAAGTAAAGCAGGGAAATGTCGCTGTTTTGAGTAGCATTCTCACCGGTTGGTCTCTCAAATTTGTCAGACGCTTTTTCCATTTCATCGGTGAAATTGATCCATCCTTCGCGTTGGCCGTTGAGCATGGCCTTATATTTCAGGGTAGGTGATTCTTTTTCTGCATCCTCTATGTGTTTTATGACTTCCGGGTCGGAAACCGACACGATCATTTTAACGTCCGCAGCGTTGCATCTGTATATAATATCCTTGGCGGTCAGAAGATGGGTGGCCGGTATTGTTATAGCCCCAAGCTTATGAAGGGCAATAATGCAGAACCAGAACTCGTACCTCCGTTTCAGGATAAGCATCACAGGGTCTCCCTTACCGATACCCAGCGACCTGAAAAAGTTTGCTGCCTTATCGCTGTAATATTTTATCTGTTCAAAGGTAAACCGTGCTTCATTTCCTTTATCATCACACCATACTATTGCGACTTTATCCGGGGTTTTTGCGGCTATCTCATCTACAACATCATAAGCAAAATTGAAATTGTCCGGAACATTTATTTCGAAGTTTTCGAAGAAATCCTGATAAGAATCGAATTGGGTTTTTTTCAGAAACTTTTCTAACATCATTTTGACCTCCGTCTATGTATACAAATCAGAATACTATTGCATTTTGACCTCATCTATATACCATCAGAATATTATTGCAAGAAATTTCGTGGTTTTCCCGTTCATGGCTTTCATGCCGTGTTTTGCGCTGGAATCGAAATACAGGGAGTCACCCTCATTTAATATAAGTTCATGATCATTTATAACTACCTTTAACGTGCCTTCAATGACATAATTGAACTCTTGTCCTGGATGAGAGTTTAAACTGATGGGTGCATCCTCGGCTCCAGGTTCGACGGTTACCAGGAAAGGCTCGGCTTTTTTATTTACAAAATTATAGGCAAGGCTTTGGTATTTGTATGGTTCGCGCCTGTCAACCTTCATGCCCTTGCCCTTTCTTACCAGGGCATATGTACGCAGCCTGGGGTCTTCGCCGGTTAGTATGGCTGTGAGCTCAACATTGAACCTGTTGGCAATCTTGTAAAGAAAACCTACAGGTATATCCACTTCACCGCTTTCATATTCCCTGTACGTTTCAGCATCAATTCCAAGATCGGAAGACAACGACTCTACGGACAATTCTGATATTTCCCGCAGCTCCCTTATTCGCTTGGCGATTTGCCTGATTTGATCTGACATGATAACCATCCTTTCACAAAAATGGGGGAACATAATTATCTTCAATGTTAGCACTTGACAAATTTCAAGTAAAGGTAACGCATAGTTTGCAAAAACTTTAAATTAAAAAACGTAAAAAAAATTAACGATTATTTAGGAAAAAGATTTGAGCATTGATACAAATTCCACAGAAGCTTTTGACAAGGGTACTCCCTTCATGGTAGCTATGCCCAGTTCCCGCGGAGGAAGCTCCTCTTCGGTCATTACTTCAAAAAGCTCTCCGCTTTTTAGGGACTTTTCCGCGCTTTCCCTGAGCACATGTGCGACACCAAGTCCTATCTTTGCCAGTTCTATGAGAATATCGGTACTTTCCAGCTCAATTTCCGGGTTCAGGTTAATACCGTTGGAGCTGAAAAATTTCTCAGTAAAACGTCGTGTAGCGCTGTTCTTTTCCAGCATCAGAAGAGGATGCCGGGCCAGCTCGGCAAGGGGTACCTTTCTGCCTTTAAGATGAGAGAAGCTTTCCGAAGCTACAAATACGTCCCTAACTTCCATCAGCTTTTCGGCGGAAATGTTTGCACGGTTTACCGGAAAGGTCACAACGGCAATATCTATCAGTCCTTCTGCCAGGGCATTGAGAAGCCCGGAAGTGGTTCTGTTGATCATCTGTATCTTTATCTTTGGATACTGTCTGTGGAATTTCCTGAGTTGAGGTATGAGGAGATATTTGCAAACCGTATCGCTTGCTCCGATGCGAACTGAACCTGTATCCAGGTTTTTCATGTCGTTAAGTTTGTCTTCGGCTGTTTTAAGATAGTTGAAGGCCTGTTCCACGTGTTTAAAGAGCAGCTCCCCCTCGACGGTAAGCTTGATATCCCTGGTCTTGCGAACAAAAAGCTGCATGCCCAGTTTTTCTTCAAGTCCCCTTATTGCCTGGCTTACTGCCGACTGTGATATATAAAGGCGGGAGGCTGCTTTGGAAAAACTCTTTAATGAGGCCACATAATAGAAAATCTTATAAAGCTCAAAATTTATATCCATAAGCTCACCTGATAAATTACATTAGAATTATTAATTTTACTTATTTATTATATAACAATATAATGGAGATATACAAGAAATGGAGATAAATAAGGGCATAAAATCACACAGGTAAAAACTCACATTTAAGTCGATGTTTACTCCTTCATCAATTTTCTGAGTGTTAAACATCTGCAACTGTGCGTAATGAAAGGGGCAAAAGCATGAACGGAGTCAGAAGGATATTTGTAGAGAAAAAGAAGGGGTTTGACGTTGAAGCCCGGCGCATGTACCGGGACTTAAAGGAAAACCTGGAACTGGAAGGACTTGAATCTGTCAGGATAATCAACAGATATGACATAGAGGGAATTTCCCATGAAGAATACCTGGCTGCACGTCGCACAATACTTTCTGAGCCTGTTGTTGATAATGTATATGATGAGGAAATTGATATCGATGAAAACGACAGGATAATCGCGGTGGAATATCTCCCCGGTCAGTATGACCAAAGGGCGGACTCGGCTGCCCAGTGCATACAAATGCTAAGCCAGAGGGAGATGCCGGCAATAAAGACCGCAAAGCTGATAATCCTTAAAGGTGCAATATCCGACCAGGAATATCTGAAAATCAAAAACTACTGCATAAACCCTGTAGAATGCAGGGAAGCCTCCCTTGACAAGCCAGTAACCCTTACGGATGACCTGAGGGAGCCTGATGATGTGAAAGTGGTGAAAGGCTTTATCCATATGACAACGGAGGAGCTTGAGAGATTCATGCAGGACATGGGGTTTGCCATGTCATATGAAGACCTTGCATTCTGCCAGGAATATTTCAGGGATTTTGAAAAAAGAGATCCTACGATCACGGAACTGAAGGTCATAGACACCTATTGGTCAGATCATTGCAGGCATACGACATTTTTGACATCCATAGATAAGGTGGAAATAGAAGAAGGCAAATACAAAGAAGTTTTTACAGAAGCATACAAACGATATCTTGAGGCAAGACAGTTTGTGTACGGCAATACGGACAGGGATGTCTGCCTTATGGATGTTGCTACAATTGCCATGAAGGAACTCAGGAAAAGAGGCATGCTGGATGATCTTGAAGTTTCCGACGAGATAAATGCATGCAGCATACGTGTGGATGTGGATGTGAACGGTAAGAAGGAAGAATGGCTGGTCATGTTCAAAAATGAAACCCACAACCATCCCACCGAAATTGAACCTTTCGGAGGAGCGGCCACATGCCTTGGCGGAGCGATAAGAGACCCTTTGTCGGGAAGGTCATATGTTTATCAGGCGATGCGCATCACGGGAAGCGGGGATCCAAGGACCCCTGTTAAGGAGACCTTGCCGGGGAAGCTTCCCCAAAGAAAAATCACCACCCAGGCTGCAGCGGGTTACAGCTCATATGGAAATCAGATAGGTCTTGCCACAGGTTTTGTGGATGAAATATATGATGAAGGCTACGTGGCAAAAAGGATGGAAATAGGCGCGGTCATAGGTGCAGCTCCCAAAAAAAATGTCGTCAGGCAAAAGCCTGAAGCAAGGGATGCTGTTATCCTTTTGGGAGGAAGGACAGGCAGGGACGGGTGCGGGGGAGCGACCGGGTCTTCAAAGGAGCATGACGAGAAATCGCTGTTGAATTGCGGTGCGGAGGTTCAGAAGGGAAATCCCCTGATTGAAAGGAAAATACAAAGGCTTTTCAGAAATCCCAAAGTAAGCGTCATGATAAAGAAATGCAATGATTTCGGAGCAGGAGGAGTTTCGGTTGCCATAGGAGAGTTGGCGGATGGACTGGACATAAATCTAGATGCCATACCTAAAAAATACGAGGGGCTGGACGGTACCGAACTTGCCATATCCGAATCCCAGGAGCGCATGGCGGTTGTTGTGGCAAAGAAAGATGTACAGGCTTTCATAGAGGCTGCCGGAGAAGAAAACCTGGAAGCGACTGAAGTGGCTGAAGTAACTTCTGCCATGAGGCTCAGGATGTTCTGGAGAGGAAAGGTTATAGTCGATATAGACAGGAAATTCCTCAATACAAACGGAGTAAAGCAACATGCAAGTGTTTATATTGCTTCACCCGATGAGGAGAAAAGCTTTTTCGGCTCTTTGCCGCATGAGATAGCGTCAAAACTAAATAAAACAGCACCAAAACTAAATAAAACAGCGTCAAAACTAAATGAGACAGCATCAAAACAAAATACGGTTCCGGCGAATAAAATGCATGATGTCAAAGAAGCCTGGATTGCAAATCTTCAAAGGCTGAATGTCTGCAGCCGAAAGGGTCTTGTGGAGATGTTTGACAGTACGGTAGGAGCCGGAACGGTTCTTATGCCATTCGGCGGCAAGTATCAACTTACCCCTCAGGAAGGAATGGCAGCAAAAATACCTGTTCTTGAGGGAGATACGTGTACCGGCACTTTAATGGCTTACGGGTACAATCCATCCATCGCAAAATGGAGTCCTTTCCACGGAGCAGTTTACGCCATCGTAGAGGCACTGTCCAGAATAGTTGCAATGGGAGGGAATTACAGGACTGTTCGCTTAAGCCTTCAGGAGTATTTTGAGAAGCTTGGGAAGGACCCGGCCAAATGGGGGAAACCTTTCAGCGCACTTTTGGGAGCAGCCTATGTGCAGCTGAAGCTTGGAATACCTGCTGTCGGAGGAAAGGACAGCATGTCGGGAACATTTAAAGACATGAATGTACCTCCTACATTGGTCGCTTTCGCAGTGAATACGGCAGATGTAAACAAAGTAATATCTGCTGAATTTAAGAGAGAGGACAGCAATGTTGTACTGCTTCCCCTGAATAGGGATGAGCATCATCTGCCCGATTTTGAACAGCTTGAAAGAAACTTCAGCAGAATATATGAGCTTGCATGCCGGGGGAAAATACTTTCCGCCCATTCTGTAAGACACGGTGGGATTGCCGAAGCCATCAGCAAGATGTGCTTTGGAAACAAAACAGGGTTTAGATTTATCGGTGAAATGGATGCAGAAAGCCTGTTTTCCCCTGACTATGGTTCGGTAATACTGGAAATACCCAAAGAGGAGAATGTAGCAGAGCTTTTCGAAGGACTTGAGTTTAAACTGCTGGGGGTTACTTCTGCATCAGATTCAATAGAGGTTAACGGTGAATCCATTTCCCTGGAAACTGCCATTGAGAAATGGGAGGAACCACTGGAAAAAATATTCCCCACCAGGGTTGCTGCAACAGACCATAAGCGACAGAACACGGATCATATCCATATACGGCAAGACACACAGCCAAGGCTGTACCTGTATGAAAAATCCCTCACGGTTAGGTCCGCAGGCGGGAAAAGTACATCCGGCATCGCGAGACCGCGGGTATTCATTCCGGTTTTTCCAGGGACCAACTGCGAGTACGAGACCGCAAGAGCCTTTGAGAAAGCCGGTGCCATTGTAGAAACCATGGTTATAAAAAATCTTTCTCCCCGGGATGTGGAGCAGTCTGTAAGGATTATGGCCGATAAAATAAACAATTCTCAGATTGTCATGATTCCGGGAGGATTCAGCGGAGGTGACGAGCCTGACGGTTCTGGTAAATTCATAGCTACGGCATTCAGGAATCCGTATGTCAGGGAGGCAGTGATGCGCCTTCTTAAACAGAGAGACGGTCTCATGCTCGGTATATGCAACGGTTTCCAGGCACTAATAAAGCTTGGGCTGGTGCCGTACGGAGAGATAAGGGACATTGACGAAAACTGTCCCACGTTGACCTTTAATACCATAGGAAGGCACGTTTCATGCATGGTTCGCACCAAAGTAGTGTCAAAATTATCACCATGGCTGGCAAAGACAGAACTTGGCGATATCCATACAATCGCGGTTTCACACGGAGAGGGCAGGTTCATCGCCAATCGTGAAGTGCTTAAGATGATGAGGAAGAACGGACAGATAGCCACTCAATACGTTGACATGGAGGGCAATCCGACCTACGATATAAGGTTTAACCCAAATGGCTCGGTTGATGCAATAGAAGGAATCACAAGCCCTGACGGAAGAGTGTTAGGAAAGATGGGACACTCAGAAAGAATAGGGACCAATGTATCAAAGAACGTACCAGGAGAGAAGGATCAAAGGATATTCGAGGCAGGAGTGGAGTATTTCAGATAACATATATGAAAAAAAAAGACTATAGGGGCTGTCTCGTCATAAGCCGGCTGAAGGCTGACGAGAAGCCCCTTTTGTATTGAGATAATCCATTCCAAAAAAATATTAAAAAATACATCCATTCAATAAATTTGTCGGTGGACATCTTTGGATATACTACTATAAGATATATCTCAAACAGGTCAGGGACTGGTCATCAGTTGAGCGGCACAACCTGTTATTACGTTAAGGAGGGTTTTTGAAAACATGAGAAGTCTGTTGCTGGATGACTTTGCGTCGGCAGAAGCGCGAAAGTGGGAAGA
>JAMNYG010000191.1 GCA_023622945.1 Bacillota bacterium
AAGCTACAGGTTTAAGCAGGCTCTTTCCAAGCAGGCAAATAATGACTAATTTTTTATGAATTGGTGGCCTAATTTTACTACGGTAAGTGGCCTAAATTTTGATTGACATTAACATTTTATAGAAGAAACTTCATCCAGCAGTTTTGCAATTTTATCTTTTATGCTGTACTCCATCGTATGTCTCTCCATTCTTTTAGCATTGGTAAACAACCTGTTTTGCCAAAGTTGTTATCAGAAAATGCACAAATTTCAATTCAACATAACAGCCTATGGGCAAAGCAATCATTTTGACTCCCCCCATTCAAATCACTTCTGAATACTAATACTTCCAGACCTATAGAATACATGATTTCATATAATCATTCATTAAATCAGCCTCCAGAGTGAATAATTTGTTTAAAAAGCGCAATTGATTATGCGGTACCAGAATAGCATCTTCCGGAAGGGGATTGACCAGGATATACTTTCCGCCGTTGTCCTTATATTCTTTAAAAGTTGTATCTCTTGAACAAATCAAATTAATATCTTCCTTGCGAAGCAAAAGAATGCCCTGTGTTTCCATGCCGGGAACCAATTTCCCTTTCCCATAAGCTAAGTACATTAAGGATATGCTACCGTCCTGCCATTTTATAACCAAAATCGGATTGTTGTCTTTATCCCCTTTGATTTTTTCATAATCTCTGCCATTGTCTTTCTCTATGTAAATATATTTATTATTATAGAAATCAACATCTAGTGAAGATTCTTCTTTTACCTCTCTGGCAACACATTGAATTGCCGTCTCACCTTTTTCGATATGGCCTCCAAAACGAACAACTCCAAGTTCATTGTCTTTATGATTAGTTCCAAATCCAAACATGAATAAAAAATATCCATTATACAAAACATAGGCGCCTGCTGCTCTTGCACAAGTCTCAAAGTCAATCACGGAAAGCCCTCCAATTCAACAGTATATAAGTAATTTGTTCTTTTCAATACTTCCTTTGATAATTCTCCAGTTTCCGAAGCTTGTTTTCATTCACCTTCTTTCAATGTGGAGTATAATAAATGATGAATTCATCTGCTGTTCATTTCATGCACCGTTTTGCATAATCCTACAAGCGGAAGTCCTGATTAGCTAAGCAGCTCTTGACAAAGCTGTTGTGGAGATGCATTGTTATCTGTTTCCCTAATATATATGCTGCGAAACAAACTAGCTTCAGATTATGCTATCACTTAAGATTATTCTATCATTTACTCTAATGCTGCCAACAGACCACATATACGGAGTCTATCCTTGTCTATAGACCCTCTGCCATAAGCATCAAGAAAACGATGCCCATATTTTGGAGTTTTCAGATTATAGTTTAAAGACCAAAGCCCCCATGCCAGATCATAATGGCGATCTCCCAAACCTCCATCAGCAACATCAATAAAACCTGCTAATGCCCAGTTATTTAGTATTATGTTTGGAAGACAGTAATCCCCGTGAATCAATACATCATTTTTAAGTAATCCACTTGATTTCTTTATTTCATTTGCTGCATCATCAGCAGATGCTTTTCCTATAAATTCAGAAATATCATTTAAGTGTGATTGGCGAAAGGGAGTATTTCCAACCATATTAAGCAAAGGGGACATCCTGTCACGAATCGGACAGTCTGACGCATCGACTTCATGCAAGAGCCTTAAAGATTGTCCGAATACTTCGCTTAAGCGTTCAGGCTCGGAAATATATCTATTTGACGTTCCGTTCTCTCCTCTTACCCGAACGCCCGCTATTTTCATAAACAAGAGCATTACCAATCCAATTAACCAATTCATCAGGCACGGCTTATCGTCAATTGTCTTTTCCCAGACTATCGTATTTTTTTGTGCCCATTCCACTGACTTCCCAACAGCTTCACCTAAGTTGCGTTCCCTTAACTTGTCAGTAAATATCGGTTTGATGTTTAGAAAATACATGACATATTTCTTGTCCTTAATTTCAGCCGAAAGCCTTTCATCTATTCGTTTCGCCTGTTCTATCCCAAGCTCGGTTAAATCCCAGTCTGTCCAGGAACCAATCATGCCGTTTGTGTGATGAATTGACTGAGTGTGTTGAATGGTGATTATGTTTTTCATGCAACATAACACCCCTCGGAGCAAGAGCGGCACGGACGCCACTTCCTTAATTACCTTTTGGATAACTTTTCACTTTCTTATTGGCATTAACCTTAATTTGAAAGCTACTTATGCTAATCAGGTTTTCTTTTATAGTATCTTGCCAGGTAAATACCAAGAATTATCTGAGCAAAACTGACAAATATATATTTATAAACCAATGGCTGAACATTTCTTTCAAATTGATATGATATTTTAAGCAATGAATGTACACTTGAAATTTGTGTCGGCAATGCACTGGATAGACTAACGATGCCATCTAATGCCACTAACATCCCTGAAGTTATGCGAATAACGGAATTTTCTATTAATTCAAAGTAACCGTGCTGATTATACTTCTTCACATATATGTTTAGAACAAAAATAGCTACAGCTAAAATAATAACCCATAAGGTGCTACTATGTAGGAATGCTGCTAATCCCTTTTTAATGCTACCTTCCGTAACCAACAACACACTCAATCTTCCTGGAAGTGAAAACACAAATATAATAACAGTATACAGAAAAACAACTCCGGAAATTATCTTCCTTTCATTGACTGTCACTATAAACCTCACTCCAAACCTTTTTAGAAGTATAAAATAGCAGTGATAAACTAATAGCTTTCGAGGAACAAATATTGTTCCCCACACACCATGCGGTCTTTACACTGTATCGCATATAATATTGGTATATCAAACGCCGATGAATCGTATTCATGATGCCTTTCTTCTTTTGCGGTGTCTTTCACCACGTGAAGAAGTGTAGCACTTATACTCCAAAGTTCGTGCCCACAGCATTTCTATGAGCATGCGTTT
>JAMNYG010000099.1 GCA_023622945.1 Bacillota bacterium
CAAACTTTTACACTTTATGTGTAATTAATTATAAATAAAAAAATGGGGAGGTAAAATTATGAGAAAAATCGCTTTACTTTTAGCGATGATAATGGTTTTCGGCGTATTGGCAAGCAGTTGCGCCGGGACATCATCGAAGGATCAGCTGGTTGTTTGCGTAGGTCCGGAGCCTGACACAATTGACCCGGCCCTGAACTCTGCAGTTGACGGAGCTACATTGATTATCCACGCTTTTGAAGGCTTGATGACTCTTGACAAAAACGGAGTACCTGTTGAAGCACAGGCAGAGTCATACACCATAAGTGATGACGGGCTTACTTACACATTCAAGCTTCGTGAAGGCTTGAAATGGAGCGATGGAAAGCCGTTAACCGCTCATGATTTCGTTTACGCCTGGAACAGGGCTATAGATCCTGAAACGGCTGCTGACTACGAGTACATGTTTGAGTGCATCGAGGGTTATGAAGAAGGCAAGCTGAATGTTCAGGCTCTTGATGACAGAACTCTTCAGGTTAAATTGGTTGCGGTTACTCCATATTTCCTGGAACTGTGCGCATTCCCGACTTACTTCCCGGTACGTCAGGATTTAGTCGAGGCAAACCCTGACGGATGGACACTGGATCCTAAGACTTACGTCGGAAACGGTCCTTACAGACTGAAAGAGTGGAAACATGATTCCCACATGATTTACGAGAAGAACCCCAATTACAGGGATCCTAAAGCTATTACAGGTCCCAAGACCATCAAGTTCATGCTGATGGACGATGACAATGCGATACTTGCTGCATTCCAGAAGGGAGAAATCCTTTTTGCAGACTCCATGCCTAACGATGAGATAGATGCATGGAGAGACAAGCCGGAATTCAACCTTGAAGGACAGCTTGGAACATACTATATCAGCTTTAACACACAGAAACCTTATCTTGATAATCCTAAGATCAGACAGGCATTAACTCTTGCAATTGACCGCGAATACATTGTAAGGGAAATAGGAAAAGCAGGACAGGTACCTGCAGGTGCATTTGTGCCTACCGGACTTTCCGATGCTGATATGACAAAGGAATTCCGTGAGGTAGGCGGAGACTATTATGATCCTTATGACTATGAAGGAAACCTTGAAAAAGCTAAGCAGCTTCTGGCAGAAGCTGGTTATCCCAACGGAGAAGGACTGCCCACCTTCGAGTACATTTATAATGAAAGTACCGGACACCAGCTTATAGCTGAAGCTATTCAGGATATGTGGAAGAAGATCGGTGTAAACATCACCCTCACTTCCCAGGAGTGGAATACATTCCTGAACACAAGGAAAAATGGCGAGTACGAGATCGCACGTAACGGATGGCTGGGCGACTACAATGACCCGATATCCTTCCTCGACATGTGGATAACCGGAAGCGGAAACAATGACGCTCAGTGGTCCAATAAGGAATATGACGAATTAATCTCCAGGGTGAAGAGATCATCCGACAGAGCAGAGCGTATGGAACTCATGCACAAGGCTGAGGACATTCTCTTTGAAGAATGGGTACTCTGCCCGATATACTACTATGTTGATATTTATCTCAAGAGCCAGAAACTTGAAGGATTCTATTCTTCACCTCTTGGATACAAGTACTTCATGTATACAACAATTAAAGACTAAGCATTTAGTATAAGAATCTTAACAGGCATGGCCATAAGTGCCATGCCTGTTTTGTTTTTTGACATGCAGCACCATCAACCTGCTTTGTGAAATTTCCGGGAACATAAAAGAGCTCTTGCTTTTTTGCCCATATTCTAACATGAAATAACCGGTCATATATTTTTATGGGAGGTGATGGCGCTGTTTGGTACTTTAAGGGATAAACGCCTGGTCTGGCTGACGATCATATTTATGGCGGTTTTGGGTCTTTTCACCAGCACCTTTCTGTTTCAGGCAATACAGGCAAATAAAATAAAAGACGATGAAAAGGAATACCTGATTATTATAAACATCCAGGAAAAAAAGCTTTTTTTATTTGAAAACAAAAAGCATATAAAAACTTATCCGATAGCTTCAGGCAAGCCAGGTTGGCCGTCTCCCATAGGCCACTGGCAGATCGTGGAGAAAGGCACGTGGGGAAAGGGCTTTGGAGGACGGTGGATGGGGCTTAACGTTCCCTGGGGCAAATACGGAATCCACGGGACGACAAGAGAGAGTTCAATAGGGCGTGCAGCAAGCCATGGCTGCATACGGATGTACAATAAAGATGTGAGGGAGCTTTATAAAATTGTTCCAATAGGTACTCATGTCATAATAGAAAACGGGCCCTTCGGACCGTTCGGAACCGGTTTTAAGCCTTTAAAGCCCGGAGACAGGGGAGCCGATGTGTTGGCGGTTCAGAGGAGATTGAAGGAACTTGGATACTTTAAGGGACGCGAAAACGGCATTTATGAAGATGATCTGAAATATGCCCTGTATAAGTTTCAAAAGGACAACAACCTTCCTGTAAAACATACCATTACAAGAGAGGATTATCATGCAATGGGATTCAGGGAGTTCGAATAAATATGTTCCAGGGAATTTCAAAAAATAAATGTTCCCTCAAAATGGAAACACAAACCACTATTGATATCCATTAACATTTCTGTTAACATGTAATTATAGAATAAATATATTGCAGATGAAACGGGGCATTTCGCAAAATTCTGCGAAGTGCCATTATTGCTTCTTATGGGAAAACCATTAAATGTAAAAAAATGATGAAGGAGATTGAAATGGATAATAAAAAGATTTCCAGGAAAGTGTATGATTATCTCTTGAGGCATATAGGGCATGTTGAGGAGGCTGTAGATGCTCTTGAAAAGGAGTACTTTTTCGATGATGTGACAGAGGGCATTAACTTTAAGAATTTCATAAGCGATTATATTTCCTCCGTAAGGGATATCATAGATAATGCAACAATTGAAGAGTGCGTTGAAATAAAGTGTCCCTTTGTAGTGATCGGGAGTGTTGTTGAGGTCGAAGATCTGGATGATAATCACAGATGTAAATACCTTATAACCCTGCCCTTTACCCGGCACGAAGAAGTAAAGATAGACCAGGCTTCCTGCCTGTCGCCTCTTGGCAGGGCACTGCTTTTAAGGAGCCTGAATGAAAAAGTTGATATTAAGGTTCCTGCAGGAAAGCTTAATTATGTCATCAGGAGCATTCACCTGCCCGAAATAGCGTAAGAGTCAGGTTGTTTTTTGCCTGAAACAGAATTTTTTTGCACGGAATATGAAATCAAACAATTGAACAGTACAAATAGATTTAAAAAATAGTTGAACAATATAAACTCAGCATGATATATGGAGGTTGCCGTGTCCGAAACAGTAACGCTGACCAGACCCGTGTTTGAAAAGATTGTTGAGCAACTGGTATATATCGAAGAGAACATGAATGAAATAATTGAACTCCATTCTCCTGTAACCGAAGACGAAAGGGAAAGCCTTAAGGCTTATCTTTTGAGTTACGTCGGGAAAATGGAGGAAGTCCTGGAAAAAATAAGAGTGGTTCCTAATATTTTTAAAAGGGATACCGGGCCTGAGCCCATTGAAAACATTAACAGGTTTCCTTTTGCCATAATAGGCAGCACCGTGGTCCTGGAAGACTCAGATACGAAAGAGAAGGTAAGGTATAGAATTGCCTTCCCGTATGAAAATTCCACAGCTTACGATATATCATTTCTTTCAGGTACGGCAAAAGCTCTGCTTCTTAAGGAAACCGGACGCAGCGTCTGTATAAATACCCGCGAAGGAGAAAAAAAATATAGAATTTTATCAATAAGCTTGAATCAAATATTTTGATATATTCCGGCCAGAAAACTGAGCTCCGGCCGGAAGATTAGCAGCCAAAGGCTTATTGTGTGCAACAAGCATTCATCATAACTTGTGTTAAGAATTATCTCGGCATAGTAAAAACATAAAGATTATTTCAACATTTAAAAAAGAACAGAGCTAATTTGGCATTGTATAAAGCACTGTGTTTTGTGCACAGGGCTTTTGTTTTGTGGAAAAAACCGTATTTTTTGTGGATAAGTGCAATTTGTCTGTGGATAAGCTGTGTTTTTGATTAAAATTAATCAAGTTTTTTATATAATGGGATGGTAAAAAAAGTAATACCGGGATGCACAAAAAGGTCAAATCATCTTGGGAACCGTGAACAAAAGTGGATTCCAACATATGGTTATAACTGGTATTAAGCAGGGTTCTATGTTCAGATAGACATAAAACAGAAAATCTGTACACACGGCTGAGCAACTTATCCACAGCCGAAACACGCCAGCTTAAGTTATTCACAGATTTATTCACATTATCAACAGGTTTTATATTCACAAAACAGGTGTTTTGTGGGATTCCTGTGAATTGGGACAATATAATATATGCCATCATTTGGACGAATATGAGTAATTTTCCAGGAATGTGTTATAATAAAATTGAATAAGTTCATTTACCGAGCATATTTATTTAGAAGAGATGGGTTTTTATTTTTAACCGGTTTTATTCAAACAAAAAAGGGTAAGAATAAAGTAACACCCTTAATTATTCCACATTTACGACATCAGGTATCTACTTATACATATGAAAGGAGCGATGTTGTATGAAATTTATTATCAGCGGGAAAAACATTGAAATTACCGACGCTCTGAGGAATAAAGCAATGAAGAAACTTGGGAAGCTGGACAAGTTTTTTGATCCGGAAACCGAAATCCACGTTACCATGAGTGTGGAGAAATCAAGGCACATCCTGGAGGTAACAATCCCTTTTGACGGTGGAGTAATGAGGGCAGAAGTAGAAGGCGACAACATGTATGCAGCTATCGATAAAGCAATAGATATCCTCGAAGGCCAGATAAGAAGATACAAGACAAGGCTTGAGAAGCGTCTCAGGGAAGGCGCCTATACTCCTGAAAACTTTAAAAGCGGAAAAGAAGTGGAAGAAGAGGGAGAATTCAAGGTAGTCAGAACAAAAAGGTTTGAAATGAAGCCCATGGACGTTGAAGAGGCCATTCTTCAGATGAACCTGCTGGGACATGAATTTTATGTATTTACCAATGCCGAAACAAACCAGGTAAATGTGGTTTACAGGCGCAAGGACGGAAACTACGGCCTGATCGAACCTGAGTTCTGATATTTGTTTGCCTAATTGAAAAAATTACACTATAATTAAAATGCCATGGTTTTTCATGGCATTTTAATTTTTGCTTATGGGGTTGGATCGATGGAACTGCTGAATGGACTGAATAAAGAACAGAGAGAAGCCGTACTTCATACAGAGGGACCTCTTCTGGTACTTGCCGGAGCAGGCAGCGGTAAGACCAGAGTGCTTACCTACAGAGTTGCCTATTTAATTAAAGAAAAGAATGTACATCCGTCAAGCATTCTCGCAATTACCTTTACCAACAAGGCTGCAAGGGAAATGAAGGAAAGAATCGAAAAGCTTGTTGGTGCGGGAAGCGAGGAGGTTTGGGTCAGCACATTTCATTCTACATGCGTAAGGATTCTGAGAAGGGATATTGAGAAAATAGGTTATGACAGGAATTTTGTCATATTTGATACTTCAGACCAGCAGACGGTGATAAAGGATTGCCTCAAGGAACTGAATCTCAATGACAGGAATTTCCCTCCCAAATCGGTGCTGGAAACCATAGGAAGGGCCAAGGACGAGCTTATAGATCCCGAAATCTTTGCAAGGATGAATGAAGGTGATTTTCGTCTCAGCAAGATAGCGCAGATATATTCCCTTTACCAGAAAAAGCTTAAGCAGAACAATGCGTTGGATTTTGATGACATTATAATGCTTACCATAAAACTCTTTGCTGACAACCAGCCCGTGCTGGAATACTACCAGCGTAAGTTCAGATACATACTCGTGGATGAGTACCAGGATACAAATACCGCCCAGTATTCGCTCATCAGCCTTCTTGCTCAGAAGCACCGAAACCTTTGTGTGGTGGGGGATGACGACCAAAGCATATACGGATGGCGCGGAGCAAACATAAGAAACATACTGGATTTTGAAAAGGAATTCAAGGACTGCAGGGTCATAAAGCTGGAGCAAAACTACAGGTCTACACAGAATATACTTGACGCTGCCAACAGTGTGATAGAAAACAACCTGGGAAGAAAGAAAAAGAGGCTATGGACAAATAACGGCACGGGAGAAAGAATTAAACTCTACCAGGCGGAAAATGAACACGATGAAGCCAGTTTCATAGCAGATGAAATAAGAGCGCTGTGTGCCCGGGAAGGAATGAGCTATAAGGATGTTGCAGTGCTTTACAGGATTAACGCCATGTCCCGCGTAATTGAGGATATGTTCATAAGGGAGGGCATACCATATAGAATCTTCGGAGGGCTCAGGTTCTATGACAGGAAGGAAATAAAGGATATTATTGCATATCTCAGGGTGATACAGAATCCGTCGGACAATATAAGCCTTAAAAGGATAATCAACGTTCCCAGGCGGGGAATAGGAAGTGCAACGGTCGAGACCGCAGAAAGGATAGCCAACAGCAGGGGGACAAGCATATTCAGCATAATATCCTCAGCAAGGGAAATACCCGAGCTGCAAAGAGCGGCGTCAAGGCTTGAGGCGTTTACCGGGCTTATAACCGGACTTAAGCTGATGAAAGAAGAAGTAAGCGTATCCGAGCTTATGCAGGCGGTAATGGAGCAAACGGGAATACTCAAAGAGCTTGAAGAGGAAAACACGGAAGAGGCGGAAAGCAGGATTGAAAACATAAAAGAATTGATGTCGGTTGCCATAGAGTTCGAAGACCAGGCCGAAAATCCGGGACTGGAAGAATTTCTTGCCCATATATCCCTGGTGTCGGATATTGACAACTATGAAGAAGGTACTGACAGCGTGGTACTTATGACCCTTCACAGCGCAAAGGGGCTGGAGTTTCCTGTTGTGTTTATGGTGGGCATGGAAGAAGGTATTTTCCCCGGATACCGATCCATGCTGGAGGAAAGTGAGCTTGAGGAGGAGCGAAGGCTTTGTTACGTGGGCATTACCCGTGCAAAACAAAAATTGTATATGACTCATGCCTTCAGAAGGACGTTGTTTGGAAATACATCCTGCAACTTTGTATCAAGGTTTGTTCGGGAAATATCCCCGGAGCTCATAGACGACCTTAATGATGATAATGCTGCCGCACAGGGAGTTTACGGTGCAAGATCAAATAGTTTTTCAAATATATCTTCAAATACATTTACAAACAGATTTTCAAATACATTTACGAATACATTTACAAGTTCATACACAAATTCATATGCAAAGAGTCCCGGTTTCGGAAGAAGCCCTGATACGGTGAAAGGCTTTGCCCTGCCGGGGTTAAATAACTCAAGTGTTACAAATAAACCAGGTAACAGTTTTGCGACAAACATACCCGGTAATCACTTTGGGATAAGCAATCCTGGCAACAACTTTGATTTTAAAGTGGGGGACAGGGTCAGACACAAAAAGTTCGGAATAGGGATAATAACGTCTGCTGAAGCTGAAGGCAATGATTATAAACTTGAGATACAGTTTGAAAATGTCGGCATGAAGCGCCTTATGGCTTCATTCGCGAACCTGGTCAAGGTATAGAAATGATTGGCGGAGAATAAAATAACAGTCAAACCGGACAAAATAACCATCAACAACAAAATAACCGTCAACCAGAATAAAATTCTTGTCAACTATAAATAATAACAAAAAACGATGCCGGGAGGTTTTAGTATGATCGGTTATGACAGCTATGAACATTTACCTGCCGTGGCACAGCGTTGTAAATTCCTGAGTATCGGAAGAAACCCCGGAGGAAGGATGGAAGCCGCATCGGAAGGAATCTCATGTAATATTTGCAACAACTGGGACGGAAGAAAATGCATAAGAAATGTTTTTGATACCGTTCTTTCAAACCTTGATAATATATAACGGCTGACAATATTACAATTTTGTTACGGAGGGAACTACAGGATTTTCCTGTCGTCTAAAAAAACGTATGGAAAATCATGCATGATATCCATATTTCCCAGCTTGCTCTCAGTTCCTGTTACCTTAATGCAGCCCGGCCGGGCTGCTTTTTTTTACGGATTTTATCGCAGTGTGAATGGGCTGTATATTTTTGTGTGTAGAATAGACATTTCTATAAAATTGACACTGTATCTAGTATAATATGAATGTAATGATAAATCGTTATATAAAAACAGCCCGATATAAATGCAGCCCGTCAAAAAGAAATGAATTAGAATTGAAAATTGCATTACTATTGCATATTGTATGCGGAAATAATAAAGTCTTGCGTGAGGTCATTCATAAGGAATGAGGAGAGGGGAATTTCGTATGACGCCGAGGGAAAGGGCAATCGAGGCGCTTAATTTGAGGATACCCGATGAGGTGCCTACATTTGAGCTGGAATTTCAGCTTGAAGAAGAGATGTTTGGCAGGAAGTTCTACACCGATGATCTGCGTCCTGAAAACCTGGCAAAGATGAACATGAAGGAGAAAGAGGAGCGTATATTCAAACTTGCTGAATATGCGGTTGAAATATATACAAACCTTGAGTATTCCATAATACCATGTGCATACCTGGGAGATTTCAACGGATGCGGCACAGGGGAGATTCCTCTTGAAACAAAACTGTTCATAAAATATGTGAAAGAGCTTGCCGACGGCAGGTTCATGGTGCACATGCACGGAGATGGTACCTTTTCCATTCCCGATGGGGAGGAAATGTATGAATTTGCCTATAATTTAGCAGATGACCCTGAAGGCATGAAGGAAAAAGCGGCAAGGATGGCTCAGCATGCCATAGAAAGAAACAAAGCCGCGGCTGAGGCAGGTATTGAGGTTCTCATACTCTGCTCGGATTACTGCTATAACACGGGCCCGTTCCTCTCGCCGAAAATGTTCGGGGAGTTCATCCAGCCGTATCTTTACAGAATAATAGATGAAGCCAGGAAATGCGGACTATACACAATAAAGCATACGGACGGCAACATAATGCCCATACTGGATCAGCTTGTAGAATGCAGGCCTCATGCGCTTCATTCCCTTGACCCTATGGCAAAAGTGGATATAAAAGAGGTGAAAAGGCTTGTAGGGGATAAGGTTTGCCTGTGTGGCAATGTAAACTGTGCCCTTATGCAGACGGGTACTGAGCAGGAGGTCATAGAAAGCGCAGAGTATTGCCTTACCTACGGAAAACCCGGAGGAGGATATATCTTCAGCACCAGCAACGTGCCCTTCAAAGGGCTTCCTGCTGACAGGTACAGGCTGATACTGGACGTTTGGAGAAGGATGCGGAAGTATTAAAACAGGGACGTATCTCAAGTTTCGAAGCTATGCTTCGTCAAAGAGAAATGTCCCTGTACGTTTTACAGACAAGTACACTGAATCGCTTGTAGTTTTCCATACATCTAAGTACTATAGTATTTTACCCTCTATTATATCTAAGACTTCAGAAGGCTTGCTGACAAGTGCTTTTGCACCGTTTTCCTTAAGCTCTTCTGCTGTCCTGAATCCCCAAAGGGCTCCTACGGCATACATTCCGGCAGCGTTTGCCGTTTTCATATCTGTATTGGAATCACCAAGGTATAATATGTTTTCGGGAGGAATTCCCATAAGCCGGGAAATCTCCAGTGCACCGGCCGGATCAGGTTTGGGGGGCACGGAGGAACGCTGACCCAACACCGCCTCAAACTTATGATCAGGGAAGTACTTATTTACGATAACCTCGGTGAAATCATGAGGCTTGTTGGACAATACTGCTGTCTTTATGCCTTCTTCGGCAAGCCTGTCAAGAAGCTCATTAATACCGTCATAAGGCCGGGTTTTGTTGTCCCAGCGCTTGCCGTATTCTTCTCTCATGGCAGAGAGGCATTTCATTACCAGTTCCTCATCTTTCACATTTTCAGGTAAAGCCCTTCTTACAAGAACCTCCATTCCATTTCCTACAAATATCTTATAACTGCTTACCGGGTGTTCAGGAAATCCATGCTTTGCAAGTACCGAATTCATTGAATCTGCTAAGTCTTCAATTGTATCCAGCAAGGTTCCGTCAAGGTCAAATATTATGCCTTTGTATTTCATCCTATTCCATCCTTTAGATATTGCGATTTAATAATTATTTTAATCACGAATTAATAAACATTTTACCATCTTATTATGGTATTCGCAAATAGAATGCTCTTATGTTCCAAATCAAATATCCTAATGTTCATTTTCGATTAATTGTCGTCGACCTCCGATAGCGCAAAAACCCCAGGAGATCGACGACAATCCAATAATCTTTCTTTTGCTTGCAACAGAAGGATTTAAAGAATTTTATCTATTTACAAAGCTTCTAAACATACATATAATATAAATAACAAAACCTTGATTTTATGCGGGTTTAACGGGTTTGTAGCCTACCTATAAGGAATTGAAACCCGGGCCGGTCGGTCCGGCTGGCATCAGGTTCAGGGTTTGTAGCCTACCTATAAGGAATTGAAACATTTTTGCCTCAGCAACAAAACGTTTTCTACGTTTATCGTTTGTAGCCTACCTATAAGGAATTGAAACTCCCAATATTTCACTTTTATGTCTTTAATTCCTGTGTTTGTAGCCTACCTATAAGGAATTGAAACCTGTACTGTTGGGCGTGCTTTGTCACTTCTTCTACGTTTGTAGCCTACCTATAAGGAATTGAAACTAGGGAACAATCCAGGCGAAGCCGAGTTGCTTATTAAGTTTGTAGCCTACCTATAAGGAATTGAAACTTTTCTTGCCCTCTATTCGAGGGGTGCCGGTATCGAGTTTGTAGCCTACCTATAAGGAATTGAAACAAAGACAAGGCTACAAGTATTTTACAGATAGTATAATGGTTTGTAGCCTACCTATAAGGAATTGAAACACGTAGTTGCTGGCAGGGTAGACACGCTTGAACAGGGTTTGTAGCCTACCTATAAGGAATTGAAACACAGCTCAAATATTGATATTTATAGTTACGAAATTGAGTTTGTAGCCTACCTATAAGGAATTGAAACCCTGACCTGGGCTTGGTGAGTTTACTACAACGTCAGGTTTGTAGCCTACCTATAAGGAATTGAAACTCCGCAAGAAGGCGGAGGAGCCCCGGGTGAGTATATTGCGTTTGTAGCCTACCTATAAGGAATTGAAACTCCGATAAATATAGACATAAGAATAAGCCAGGTGAGCTGGTTTGTAGCCTACCTATAAGGAATTGAAACTTTCAACAACAGAAGGAGAAATTAAGACCGAAACACATGTTTGTAGCCTACCTATAAGGAATTGAAACTTGAAACAAAACATTCTTTCCCACATTCGCATACACATGTTTGTAGCCTACCTATAAGGAATTGAAACTCTTCTCATCAAGTGTTATTGACATTTTCGTTCGCCTCCCGTTTGTAGCCTACCTATAAGGAATTGAAACTCTATCATGGTGCCGGCAACAATGGCTGCGTCACGTGCAGGTTTGTAGCCTACCTATAAGGAATTGAAACGCCAATCGTTCAATTTCTTTCATTGCCGGGGACATAGTTTGTAGCCTACCTATAAGGAATTGAAACTGTAACTGCAGCAAGCTCTGTAGCTTTAAATTTAGACGTTTGTAGCCTACCTATAAGGAATTGAAACTACCTCCTCCGCAATAGATTTTACCTGTTCAGGCATTGTTTATAGCCTACCTATAAGGAATTGAAACCAATGTCGCTAATTTGCCCATTAGTGGCGTTCCGTTTGTAGCCTACCAAACATGAATTAAAGCCATTTCATCATTAAAGGTATTCCTGG
>JAMNYG010000111.1 GCA_023622945.1 Bacillota bacterium
ACTATATTCCCTTCGGAATCTGTAAGTTCCTTTACAAGACGGGGCCTGTAAAGCTTGCCTCCGTTTGCTATAGCGCAATAAGCTGTTATAAGCTGTATGGGGGTTATCTGGAACCTCTGTCCGAAGGAAGCAACGGCCATATCCACCTCGGAAGGATTTTCATGGAATATGCTTTGTGCCTCTCCCTCAAGCTTTATCCCCGTTTTGTCATAGAAACCAAATGCCCTTACATAATTATAGAAGGTTTGTATCCCCATCTGTTGAGCTACCTTGACGAAAACGGGGTTACAGGAGTTATAAACTCCTTCCTTGAAGGTTTCATTTCCGTGAAGGTTTCCTCTCCTCCAGCAGTTGATGGTCCAGCCTCCCACAGTCACGGGAAAATCATTCGTAGGTGTATCGGGAGTGACAATGCCTTCTTCCAGGGCAGCCGCGGTAGTAATTGCCTTGAAAGTGGAACCAGGTTCATAAGTGTCCTGTACGGCCTTGTTTCTCCACACGGTCTTATATAACGTCTCAATATCATTTCTGTCCCAGTTGTCCGGATCTATGCCCGGTACCCCCACTGGCGCCGCCCACGGATCATTCAGATCAAAATCAGGCTTTGATACCATTGCAAGGACATCTCCGTTCCTGGGATCCATTACAATGGCGGATGCTCCCTCCAGGACATTATTATCGTCAATGGCTTTTTCTATCGCCTTTTCGGTCAGGTACTGAATAGTTTCATCTATTGTGAGAACCACATTGTATCCGTCCTTGGGCGGTATATACTTTTCCTCTTTAAACGGCAGGGTACGTCCGATATTGTCGGTTTCGCTCATTATCCTTCCGGGAAAGCCCTTAAGGTACTCTTCCATCACATACTCAATTCCGGAAAGGCCCTGGTTGTCTGCCCCGGTAAACCCTATGACATGGGCTGCCAGATTCCTGTTGGGATAGAACCTCATGGAATCCTCATCCACATTTATACCTATGATATTGTTTTGTGCTCTCCATTGACGTACTTTATTTCCGATATCCCTGTCAACTTTTGTTTTTATGAATTCATACCGGCTGTTGGCGGTTATTTTCTCATATACCTTTTCTTCATCCATGCCAAGAATCTCTGCCAGTTCCCGTGCTACTTTCGCAAGATCCGCTCCGGAAGATTTAAGTTCCTTTGGATTTGCCGAAATGGTATCCACAGTCGCGCTCTGGGCAAGCGGTTTGTAGTTCCTGTCGTATATGGTGCCCCTTTTGGGATTGATGATTCTGCTGCTGTTTTGCTGCTGGTAAGCCATTCTTTGAAGTTCTTCACCGCGTACAAACTGAATCCATGCCACCCTGGCAATTAATGCTGCCACTGCAAAAGTAAACAGGCCCAATACCACCAATAATCTTCTTTTTATGACCAAACCCGGCTTTGCCAAAGTTTTACCCCCCGGAAATCACTTTGCTGAAATATAAACCTCACCTTGCTAAAATATAAACCAATCCCGTAAAAAGATTGGTTTTTTTAACAGCAAAAAATTGTACGTATATTCATCTATTCCAGCAGCCTGGCAAACTGCGTAAATTTGTCTGCCAGTATGGTCAGGATATTGTTCCTTATTCCGCTTTCTTCATATGTATTTTCAACCTTTGAGAAATCGCTTTTAGGCACACTGACATATACGATCTGGTACCTGTTGGGTTTATGCATTCCCAGTTTTTCTTCTGCAATCTGCCTGATCTTGTTCAGATCCAGCTCCTTCTCAATCTCTACTTTCAGAAGCACATTTTTATTTTTAATATAATTATATTCTTTCGTAGCCTTTTCAATGTTATAGTTTATTTCGGTTATCAGTGCATATCTGTATGCCACAATAAGGCACATGGCAAATATCAGTATTACATATGATGCCAGCTTCAATTTTACTTTGTAATATGATTTCTGCCTTTTCTTGGCTTTCAGGACGGGATTTTCCTCGTAAACATCATATTTTTGCTCTTGTTTCAGCTCCTGGGCTACAGAACCATAAACGTAATTGTCAGCTGCCTTAATCAATTATATTCACCTCAAATGGGAATTATTCTCGTTTTGTTGTCCGGACCGGCTTAAAGCCGGTCCAGGATACAGATTGCACTTTTTTCTTTGGTTGATTACATTCCTTTTCTCCCGTTTATCAACTCTTTATCCTTCGTTTATCATGGTTTTTTCTTTTGTGCTGGTTGCATCCGGCTTTACGGATTTGTCTTTGGCAGGATTGTCAGTTTGTCTTTTGTAATTTTGCAATCTCTGGTTTATTGAGGGTTTATCTTTTGTAAGTCACCTGTGAATCAATCCAATATATCAAATTTTTATTAATACCCTGAGTTTTGCACTTCTTGCCCTGGGGTTTTCCCTGACTTCATCCTCGGAAGGAGTGATGGGTTTTTTGTTCAGCAACACTCCCTCGGGCTTTTTGCCGCATACACATACCGGAAAATCCTTAGGACAGGTACAGGGATTTACTTTTCTCTGGAATTCCGTCTTGACTATCCTGTCCTCCAGGGAATGAAAGGTTATTATGCACAATCTCCCTCCCGGTGCAAGAACGTTCACCGCATCACCGATGGCTTGCTTCAATGCTCCCAGTTCATCATTGACTTCAATCCTTAATGCCTGAAAGGTTCTTTTGGCCGGGTGGGGCCCTTCACGCCTTGCACTGCTTGGAATTGCCGCTTTTATGATGTCAACAAGCTGAAGAGTGGAAGTAATACGCTTTTTCCTTCTCTCTTCAACAATGAACCTGGCAATCCTTAAGGCCCATTTTTCTTCACCGTAATCCCTGATTATCCTGTACAGTTCTTCCTCGGTATATTCGTTTACTATGTGCTCTGCTGTAATGGTGAGATTTCTGTCCATTCTCATGTCCAGGGGCGCGTCTTTTTGGTAGCTGAAGCCCCTTTCAGATTCATCCAGCTGATGTGAAGATACCCCCAGGTCTAGCAGTATACCGTTTACGCCCTTTATGCCGTGTTTTTTGCATATATCCCCGATGTACCTGAAATTGCAGTTTTCAAAAATCAGCTCAGCCTCAGAATTCAGTTGCTTCAGTCTTTCGGAAGAAATCCGTAAAGCAAATTCATCCTGATCTATAGCCAGAAGTTTTCCGCCTTTTCCAAGCCTTTTGCATATCTCGGAAGAATGTCCGGCACCTCCGACCGTACCGTCTATGTATGTGCCGTCAGGCTTAATGTCCAGGCTTTCAATACACTCTTTGAGAAGAACCGGTTTATGACTGAATTCCATTTAACACCTCTATATTCCAAGTGCTGCCAGTTTTTCAGCGAGCTTGTCTGCACTAAGGCTTTCGTCATTGCTGTAAGCTTCCCATCTGGATTTGTCCCAAATTTCAATCCTCGATGCCATTCCTATTATGCAGACTTCCTTTTCAAGTCCTGCATGCTCTCTCAATGTCTGGGGTATTAGTATTCTTCCCTGCTTATCAAATTCGCATTCAGCGGCTCCTGCAAAGAAAAACCTCATGAAGGCTCTTGCTTCCCTGTCCGCCATGGGAAGAGTTCTGAGCTTTTCCTCAAAATTTGCCCATTCTTCCATGGAGTAACCAAACAAACAATTGTCAAGACCTTTGGTCAGAATGAACTTCTCACCAAGGCCCTCCCTGAACTTGGAAGGTATGATTAACCTTCCTTTGGGATCTATTGAATGTTGGTACTCGCCATAGAACAACGGGTTCACCTCACATTTTTGGCACTGGCCACCACTTTTCACCACTTCTTCCCACTCTTAGTGTAATTTTATGTTATTTCTCACCAATATTCAAGAGGTTGATGGAATATTTTTTAAAAATAAAAAAAAGATAGGAGCCGTGTCCTATCCAAAATAGTAATTTAAGCCTAAATAAAGTACGGGGACACTTCCCTACGGGAAATGTCCCCAGCAGAGTTGATGCATAGCGAAAATGAGTAAATTTGCACCATGGATGTTACCGGCTGGGATCACTGAGAACTGTTGAATATTGCCTTTTTCCTCCTCATGGATACGCTGAGTACGACGCCTATTGCAACATAGTTGGTTACCATTGCGCTGCCTCCGTGGCTTACAAAGGGCAGAGGAATGCCCGTTACCGGGAGCAAACCGATGCTCATTCCCATGTTCTCTATGAAATGAAAGGCGAACATTGCCGTTATACCTATAACAAGAAATGAACCATATGAATCCCTGGCGCTGCGGGCAATATATATGCATCTTAAAAGAATAAACAGGGCCAGCAGCACAACGGCAGTTGCTCCAATAAACCCCATTTCTTCTCCAATCACAGAAAATATAAAGTCCGACCACTTTATGGGTACTCCCATATGCTGGGTCTGTATTCCCTGGTATAAACCGCTTCCGTATATCTGCCCTGATCCTATGGCCATCTTGGACTGCAATACATTGTAACCCTCTTCCATGGGTGCTAGTTCAGGATTCAGAAAGACCCTGATCCTGTACTTCTGGTGCTCTTTCAGAACATAAAGCCATAAAAGCGGTAGGGAAAGTATAAAAGCTCCTATGGCACCAAATACATACTTGTATGAAATGCCGCATATAAATACCATCACTGCAAAAATGAAAATAAATACCATTGCCGTTCCGTCGTCCGGCTGCATCATTATGAGCACGATGGGAATAGCGGTATAAATAAGCAGTTTTATTATGTTTTTAACCTTATCCTTTTGCTCGTCCTTTATCCTTTCCAGGAATATGGATATGAAAATAACCACAGCCACCTTTGCCAGCTCAGACGGCTGATAGGTGCCGTAAAACGGTATGTAAAGCCAGCTTCTGGCTCCATAACGTTCTATACCAATAAAGTACACAAGAACCAAAAGCAAAACGCAAAAAAGGTAAAGAATAACCCCCAGTATCTTAAAATCCTTGTAATCGATCAAGCTTGTTATTATGGCAAAAACAATCCCGATTGCCATGCAGACTACCTGCATGAGAAACATCTTGTCTCCGTCGTAACCTTTTGGGAGTACACGGGTTGCACTGTGGAGAGCAACCAAACCTATGGCCGACAGCGCAAGAACCCCGATGAAAAGGGGATAGTCGAACTGCCTGAAATAATTTATACCCTTTGTTTTCTCAACAGAATACATTTAATGTCCACCCTTGTCAAAACCGCTTCTTTGGTATTCTCCGGCCCCATGGGCTGTTTTACATTACCCTTGTTGCGCAGTTTGTTCAGTATTCTCCTGGCCTGCAGGCTGTGCTTGAATTTCCTGTCCCGTTGGTTCTGCAGGATTAACCCGTTCCGCAGGCTGTACGATGTCCTCCTGCTCCGCTGATTGTCCGGGAGCTTCCTTGTCCGCTGTTTCCGGCTCCATCGTCTCCCGTTCTGCTCCTTCCCCCTCGGATACCTGCTCCAAAGCCTCTTCTTCGCGTATTCTCTTAAGTATCTCTCCGTATTTGCTGCTTCCTGCTTCTGTAGTTTCTTCACTGATTCTTGCAGCTTTCACCCTTCTTACGACAAAAAGTATTCCGAAAAATACCGCAAACAGGAAGGCCAGAAGTTGGGATACTCTCAGGTTTCCAACGTACAGGCTGTCAAGCCTTATTCCTTCTATGAAAAACCTTCCTATCCCGTAAAGTGACATGTAGAGAAAGAATACTTCACCGTTGAGCTTTTTTCGCTTGCGATACCATATAAGCATAAAAAACACGGCCAGATCCCAAAGGGATTCATACAGGAATGTAGGATGTACCGGAACCGAAGGGTCAACTCTCATCCCTTCCATCCTGAGGCGCGCAAGCTCACTTTGTATTGTACTGCTTGTCATTCCCCATGGAAGCCTGGTGTTGGTCCCGAAAGCTTCCTGGTTCACAAAATTGCCCCATCTGCCAATTGCCTGTCCAAGTACAAGATAAGGCGCCCCAAAATCGAACAGCTTTAAAATTTCTATTTTCCTTACCTTTGCAAATATGGCCGCCGTTACAACAGCTCCGATTATTCCTCCGTAAATGGCCAACCCGCCTGTGCGTATATTTAGTATATCTATAGGATTATTCCTGAAATTATCCCAACTGAATATTACATAATAAAGCCTCGCACCGATAATGGCCACCGGGGCTGCAAACAGCATGAGGTCAATGCAGGTGTCCGGTTCAATTCCGAATCTCCTGCTGTCCTTCATTCCCAGGAGCACCGAAACCAGAAAAGCACAGGCGATTATTATTCCATACCAATATATGGGCAATCCGAAAATTTCAAATGCTTCTCGTTTTACAGGAATTTCAAGTCCCCAAAGACCCGGAAATTGTACAGTGTCCATCGGCTTCCCCCTTAAACCGGTTTAATGACTGAAAGTGCAAGCTGTTCAGGCTTAAAATGCTGCCTAAATATGTCGTTTGTATATTCAAGACTTATTGTATCATAAACATGCAGATAATCAAATATGTTAACTCCCCTGAAGTAGACTGAAATGAAGTTGTGAGAAATCCTTTCAACTGAATTGAACTGCCTTACAAATCTTCCCTTCATGGCTTTTCTTATCCTGTCAAAGGCACTTGCATCAAGTCCCGTATAGCCGATATTCCATATAGCCTCCAATATCCTGTCTCTCACTTTTTCGGGATTGGGCGATTCCCCACCGAACATTGAAAAGGCATAGTTCTCTTCAATGGTATAGTCAAAACCAAATGTGGCATTTATTAGGCCTTCACTGTAAAGCTGCGAGTACAATGGTGAGCTCTTTCCCATTATCATTTCAAGGAGCAGCTTTACCGCAACCTCTCTGTAAAGTCCGTCCATTCCCCCCGTGTTCTTTATATTATCCTTAAAGCCCGCCTGGAACAAAGGTACCGATACGGCCAGTTTTTGCTCGACATAGGGTTTGTTTATGGCTTCCGGTTCTTCGGGGAAAATCCTCCGGATTTCAGGCTTGCTCCCTGAGGTCTTTATGCTTTCTTCAACCTGCCTGAATACTTGCTCGTGATCCACGTCCCCCACAACCAGCACCATCATGTTTGAAGGATGATAAAAGGTATTGTAGCATTTATAAAGGTAATCACGGTTTATTTGGGATATGCTTTCGATGGTGCCCGCCATGTCAACCCTTATCGGATGTCTGCTGTATAAAGCACCGAGGAGGTTGACACTGGACCTCCAGTTAGGATTGTCTTCATACATTCTTATTTCCTGTCCGATTATTCCCTTTTCCTTTTCAACGCTTTCTTCCGTAATATATGGGTTTTGAACATATTCAAGGAGCAGTTTCAGGTTTTCCTGGAATTTTTCTGTGCAGGAAAACAGGTACACGGTATGGTTGAAGCTGGTATAAGCGTTAGGGCTTGATCCAAGCTTGGAAAATTTGTCTATAACGCTTCCGTCTTCCTGTTCAAAAAGCTTGTGTTCAAGGAAATGTGCAATTCCGTCAGGAACCTTCAGCGATTCCTTCTCTCCCGGCGGGATAAACTCATTGTTAATGGAACCGTAATGAGTTGCAAATGTGGCATACTTTTTGGAGTATCCCTTCTTTGGTATAACAAAGGCTTTTAATCCGCTTTTATGCTCATAGATGTAAATAACCTCGTTTATATCCTTGTAATGTGTGGTTTTATAATCCATGGACTGATCTCCTCTCCTAAATTGATGAAAAATGCAGGTGGCTGGTGAAACCCTTCATTTGTCTTCGGCTGTGAGGAAATATATGGTATCGGGCTGTATTTGGGCCGCTATGTCTGTTACATCCTGCTTTGTAACCTTCTTTATTTTGTTTATGAGAGTATCAAAATCATAATTGGTTCCTGCTATTACCTGGCTCAGGTAATAATCCACAATTTGCAGCTGGCTGTCTCTCATGGATTTTAAGCCGTTTTCCAAATACTTGATGGCTGAGTCGAACTCATAGTCGGTTATATTGCCTTTTTTCATGTCCTCAATTTGGTCAAATATGATTTCCAGCGCTTTATCCTTATTCTCTGCCTCTATGCCGCTGCTTATGACCATTAACCCCTTAAACCTTTCCAGCCTGGAAAAAGCATAATATGCAAGGCTTGCTTTCTCCCTGACATTCTGGAACAGCTTGGAATGAGGGCCTCCTCCAAGTATGCTGCTGTAAACAATGAGGGAATTGTATTCTTCATCGGAGGGACCGATATTGGTTCTGAAACCTATGGACAGCTTGCCCTGGTTGACATTCATTTTTTCAGTAACGTGCCTTATTTCCTTTACATCTTTCTTGACCGGTGTTGAAACTACGTGTTTTACAGGACCCCTTTTCATGCCCGAAAACAGGTCCATCATTCCCTGGATTTTACCGTCTTCAACATCGCCGGTAATGAATATGCTCACGGGGAGGGTGGGCAAAAATGTCCGGATGTAATATTCATAAAGTCCATTGCTGTCGATGTCTTTAAGATCATCAACAGAACCGTATTCATATATACTGAACGGTTCATCTTTGCACATTTCTTCAAGGCACTTGTCCACCGCATATTGCAGCTTGTCGTTGATCCTTCCTTCTATCAGTTTCCTTAAATTTTCCTTCTCCTGTTCCACATAGTCGGTCCTGAAAACCTCATTTTCCAGTACAGGCTGTGTAATAATCTCATACAGCAGGCGATAAGCCTTCTCGAAAAGGCTTTCGTCATCACCTGTATATCTGTCGGATATGAATTCCATGTAAAAGTGGACTATCTGTGTTTCTCCTTTTTTCACCACACCGCAGTCAAATATGGCACCGTACAGCTCTTCAAGGTACAGGGCGATGTCCTGCAGGGAAGGAAAGCTTTTGCATCCTCGTCTCAGCACCGCAGGCAACAGTGCATTTTTGGTCGCCCTTTCATGGTTTAGGTTGTCATGGAAAAAAACATTAATGGTATTTGTCTTGAATTTTTCTGACCGGATTTTGTATATGTCTATTCCGTTGAAAGACCCAATCTTGTATAAATTCTCACGTGCTGATACGTCGTTCATCAAATCCATCCTTTCAGCCTTAAGGCAGGTTTTATCAAAAACTTGTGCTTTACTAATCTATAGTATAATAAAAACCGACAATAGTATTCAATATTTGGAAAGAATAATAGTTTTGAATTAATTTTCCTTATTTTTAGCATAATAATAAGGTACGTGGACACTTCTCAGGCCGCAAAGCACTTCTCCGCAGAAGGAGGTGTCCCCATACCGCTGTTATAAAGATACGGAGGGAAAAGAATGCGTACACCCACATACAGAAAATACCCGATAACATATGAAAAAAAGAATAAGACCATCGAAGAGCCTTCTTCACAGACCGAACTGATTATAGATTTAAGCCTGTCGGCTGCAGTGGGTATTGTAGCCTTTGCATTCCTTAAAGGAGTTGTTTTCGGATATATATTAGGAAAAAAATAGACGTGTGACAGGGGTGACAGGGGGACGGGGGTTGTGTCACCTGGTGACACAACCCCCGTCCCCCTGTCACATCGTCACATTTTACAGGTACTCTACCCTGGGCCTTATGTCAAGCTTCTTCATTAAATCAAAATAGTCCTTTTCCGAAAGCTCATGGGGCTTCTTTCCGGATACACTGACCAGCAGGGCTTCTATTACATTCGTACCAAAAGAGCGCCCGTCAAATTCGGGAGTAGTGGTAACAAGCATTTTTACTCGCCTTTCTTTAAGGAAATCAATGTCGCTTCCGGTCACGGTATTTGTAATTATTATCTTTCCGCTCATATCTGCGGGCATATATTTCTTATTATAGTGAAAATCGCCTGCTATTATATCCGCTTTCAGATAATATGATTTAAATTTATGGGGATCATTCACTTTTTGGCTTTCGCCGGTAGGATACAGCATTGAAAACGGAAGCCTTGATATAACCGGCATAAGTATTTTGGCCAAAATCCTGAGAGTGCTGAGTTTCCCTATGGGCACAGGGATACCAAGAGCAAACATCAAATCCCCGATAATTATTTCGCATCCGCATTCCACCAGTGCTTCAGCCATACTGAACCTGTCTATGGCACAGGTGACCAGGACCTTTTTTCCTCTGAAGTCTATTATGTTGTTATCCCTAAGATACTTAATGGCCTGCCCTTCCAGTGTTTTTTTAACACCGGTCCCATCCACTATCGGTGAATGCTTTGCAGCTTTTATAATCGGAATTGCAGCTCTTAAAATAAACTTGTTTGGAGAGCCCCCGGACAGGTAAAGGTCAATGCCTCCCATTCCGAAGGCATCAACCTTCCCATCCAGCTCTTTTATTTTTTCAATGGCTTTGGCTATGCTTCCGTCGGTACCGATCCTTTCAATGGTGTACCGTTCCCCGAGTATTACAGTTTCAACCTTTTTATCCCTTGAAGCCGAACCTATGCTAACACTCACTATCCTCTTCATCAGCCGTACCTTTCATTGCGCCAAAGTTTCGGAACCATGCAGCGGTTACCGCTGCCTTTTATACTGCTGCTCTTATTACGAAGTAATACCTGTTCATTTTATATGAAATAATATCTGCCTATTTTACAACTATATTGAATATTTTTCCCGGAACGTAAATTTCCTTTACAATTTTCTTTCCTTCAATAAATTTTGTGATGTTCTCACTTTCCATGGCCACATCTTTTACTGCTTGCTGGTCAGCATCCTTGGGTACCTTTATTACATCTCTCACCCTTCCGTTGACCTGTACGGCAATTTCAATCATATCCTCCACGGTCTTTTCCTCATCCCACTGAGGCCATTTCTGCTCATTCAGCATGCCCTCAAAACCCAGTATTTCCCAAAGTTCCTCAGTTATGTGAGGTGCAGCCGGATTTAAGAGGATAAGGAATGTCCTGAACTCACCTCTGGTTATCCTCCCCGCATCATAGAAATCATTGACAAGGGACATCAAGGTGGCAATTGCAGTATTGAACTTCATTCTTTCAAAGTCTTCACTGACCTTTTTAATTGCCTTGTGCATGGCTGTTTCCAGCTCCGGCGAATATCCTTCTTCATCAGCCACCAGCTCCTGCAGCCTCCATACACGTTCAAGGAACCTGCGGCATCCCCTGACTCCCTGCTGGGACCATGGTATTGCCTGATCAAAGGCTCCCAGGAACATCTCGTACACCCTGAATGTGTCCGCTCCGAATTCTTCCACTATGTCATCGGGATTTATGACATTGCCTCTTGACTTGGACATCTTTTCGTTGTTCTCGCCAAGTATCATTCCATGTGATGTCCTCTTCTTGTAAGGTTCCGGAGTGGGTACGCACCCTATGTCATACAGGAACTTATGCCAGAAACGTGAATACAAAAGGTGCAAAGTGGTATGTTCCATTCCTCCGTTATACCAGTCCACCGGCAGCCAGTATTTCAGTTCTTCCATATCGGCAAAGGCCTTGTCATTGTGCGGATCAATGTATCTCAGGAAATACCACGAAGAACCTGCCCACTGGGGCATTGTGTCGGTTTCCCTTTTTGCCGGTCCGCCACATTTGGGACATGTGGTGTTTACCCATTCAGGTATATTGGCAAGGGGAGATTCACCGGTATCGGTTGTCATATAGTTTTCCACTTCGGGTAATGTAAGCGGAAGCTGATCTTCAGGAATGGGTACCCATCCGCACTTTTCGCATTCCACAAGGGGAATGGGCTCACCCCAGTATCTCTGGCGGGAAAATACCCAGTCCCTGAGTTTGTAGTTGACCTTTCTCCTGCCCAACCCCTGCTCCTCAAGCCAGTCAATGATCCTAGGAATGGCTTCCTTTACCTGAAGTCCGTCAAGGAAACCGGAGTTAACCATCACGCCTGATTCGATATCCGTGTATGCTTCTTTCTCCACATCTCCGCCCTTAACCACTTCGACAATGGGAAGTCCGAATTTTTTCGCAAATTCCCAGTCTCTTGTATCATGGGCAGGAACGGCCATTATTGCTCCTGTTCCGTAAGACATAAGTACATAATCGGAGATCCATATCGGTATTTCCTTGTTGTTTACGGGATTTACGGCCATCAGCCCCATAAGAGGCACTCCGGTCTTTTCCTTGGAAATCTCGGTCCTTTCAAAATCGGATTTTTTCATTGCCTCCTCTCTGTATTTCTCAACCTGGTCCCAGTTTGTTATCTTGTCCTTCAGTTGAGAAACCACAGGATGCTCGGGAGAAAGAACCATATATGTGGCTCCGAAAAGAGTGTCAGGCCTTGTGGTGAATACCTTGATTATTATATCCTGGCCTGCAATCCTGAATTCCACTTCTGCGCCTTCAGAACGCCCGATCCAGTTCCTCTGCTGAACCTTTACTTTTTCAATGTAATCAACGGTATCCAGGTCATTCAGGAGTTTTTCAGCATATTCGGTGATTTTCAGCATCCACTGGCTTTTTACTTTCCTTATGACCTCACCGCCGCAGCGCTCGCAGACACCGTTTACCACTTCTTCATTTGCAAGTCCCACCTTACATTCGGTGCACCAGTTAATGGGAATCTCCGCTTTATATGCAAGGCCGTGTTCAAAGAGCTTAAGGAATATCCACTGGGTCCAGCGATAATAGTTGGGATCGGTAGTATTGACCTCCCTGGACCAGTCAAAGGAAAAACCTAATGACTTCAGCTGGTTTCTGAACCTGGCCACGTTTCTTTCAGTAACGATTCTGGGATGTATTTTGTTCTTTATGGCAAAATTCTCTGTTGGAAGCCCGAATGCATCCCAGCCTATGGGATAAAGCACATTATATCCTTCAAGCCTTCTTTTCCTGGCTATAATATCAAGTGCTGTATAGCTCCTGGGATGTCCCACGTGAAGCCCGTCGCCGGAAGGGTATGGAAACTCTACAAGAGCATAAAACTTCGGTTTTGACTTGTCAGAACTGGCTCTGAAAGTCCCTTTCTCTTCCCATATGTTCTGCCACTTCTTTTCAATTTCCCTTGGATTATACTCTTTTATATGCATACTTACTCCTCCTGAATTATATGTAAAAAAACCTTTCATCCCTGTTAGAGACGAAAGGTCATTTCGCGGTACCACTCTAATTAACGGCGATAGCCGTTCCCTCGTGCAGATGATAACGGGTTCTTCCCGGTTGAAACTACTTAATTTCATCTCAACAGCTCAGGGACGAGTTCAGAAGTCGACCGGTACCGTTTCCCACCTTACCACGGCTCTCTGTAACCGTCTGCACTCCCTACTGCTTCCCGTCAACGCTTTTTTAAAAAGTGTACATTTAGCTATAACTATTCATTTGCTTAATAAAAAGCTAAACCATGTTCAACCAGCATTTACTGTGTATATTATTCCCTGTTTTGCGCTCTGTTTTACCGATACGGTGATAATTAGTCTGACTTATGGATAAATTTAAGCGAATTAATTTACGTTATTTGATTATAGCAAACAATATGTGTGAAATCAACCAGTGCATAGCAAAAAGCCGGTTTTAATTCCGTATTCATAAACGGAATCTCAAGATATGATTTCATCGTACCACAACTAAGGTAACCCGTAGTGTTTAACACAGTATGCTATGAAATGACATGAATGTCATTTCATAGCATATCATTTTCCCGATAGCTATCACAACAGGTTAAAGTAATTCCTTGCGCTAAGTATATCCCTATGCACCTGAGCGGCAAGCTCCTCCTTGCTGCTGAACTTTATCTCGTCTCTCATCCTCTTGATAAAGAACACTTCTATGTCTTTACCGTAAATATTATCATCAAAATCCAGCAGGTGTGTTTCCATGCACGGCCTGTCCAAACCGTCAAGAGTCGGATTTTGGCCTATATTGGTTATGCTTGGGTATAGCTTCCCTTCACAAAGAGTTCTTGTTATATACACACCGTTTCTTGGAAGTATCAGACACCTGTCAATCCATACATTTGCAGTGGGAAAGCCCAAAGTGCTTCCCAGGCGCTTTCCGATTGTCACCTGGCCTGTTATGGAATAGTTTCTTCCAAGAAAGATGAGTGCCTTTTCCATATCCCCCCTGGATACAGCATCTCTCAGCAATGTACTGCTTACCACTTCACCATTTAACTTTATTGGAGGGATTACTATCACTTTAAACCCATATTTAACCCCTAACTCTTTCAGCAAATCTACATTGCCTTCTCTCCTGTATCCGAAGGTATAATCAAAACCTGCCACTGCAAGTTTAACCGAAAGCTTGTCCACCAATACTTCCTTTACAAAGGTTTCTGGCGGCATCATGGAAAACGTTTTGTCAAACTCCTCAAAATACAGGTAGTCCAAATCGGTCTGCGCCAAAAGGTTAATCTTCTGGCTTACGGTAGTAAGTAAAGGAGTAAAAGAATCTTTCCTGAAAACATTCTCAGGATGTTCGGTAAAAGTATATACTACAGAAGGACAACCTTCCATTTTTGCCTGGTTTATGAGGATGTTTATCAACACCATATGTCCCACGTGCAAACCGTCAAAGGTTCCAAGTCCTACTGCTACAGGTTTTTTAAAGGAATTGTCGCGTTGTTTGCCGTATATAACCTCCATAGATAACTCCCACCACGAAATTAAACGAATTGCTTTATTGCCCTTACCATAAGTCCCCGATTTCCTGCCTGAACCTTGCCAAGTGCAAGAAACCTGTTGCTCACATCATAGACTCTTACAATGTCTCCAGCTTTTGCACCGGATGTGCTTAACCTGGCCGGTGCTCCGTTAAGCAGCTTCCTTGCTTCAGTCTCATCAGCCAGCATTTCCCTGCCGTATCCCTTGAATACCTCATCTACAGGAATGATGATGTCCGAAAGTTTACATGAATTTACGGCCTCGATTACCTCCTGAAGAGTGACCGATTCGGTAATTTTAAACGTACCTGACCTAAGCCTTACCAGAAAGGACATAACTCCCCCGCAACCAAGCCTGTCCCCTATGTCGGAACATAAGGTCCTTATATAGGTGCCTTTGGAACAGGAAACATCGAACAAAACCCTGTTATCTTCGATTTTAACTATATCCAGTGAATAAATTTTCGCTTCTCTTGGTGTACGGTCAATGGTTATTCCTTTTCTGGCCAGTTCATAAAGCTTTTTCCCTCCCACTTTGACTGCAGAATACATGGGAGGAGTTTGTATAATGGTACCGGTGAACTCCCTGAATACGCTCACTATCAGTTCTTTTGACACTGATACTTCAGAAGTTGAAATAATGCTTCCGGTGGTATCCTGGGTGTCTGTGGAAATCCCCAGGGTAAGTTCAGCCCTGTAGGCTTTGTCACCGTCAATTAAGTACTCGATAGCCCTGGTGGCTTTCCCTATACAAACCGGCAGCACCCCGGCCACGTCGGGATCCAGCGTCCCGGCATGGCCAATCTTTTTAATTCCTAAAGCTCCCCTGAGAAAGGTAATCACATCAAAAGAAGTCATTCCGGGAGGTTTGAGAATATTCAGAATTCCATTGATCTCAAAGTCCTTTTTCATTTTGCTGACACCTTTACAGAGCCTTACTTATGCTGTCCAGAATCTGTTCCTTTACAATATCCATGTCACCTTCGATTACACAGCCTGCAGCCCTCTTATGTCCTCCTCCGTTAAACCGGGCTGCGATGGCCGATACATCCACGTAACTGTTGGATCTTAAATTCACTTTTATCCGTTTGCCTTCCGGGCGGAACATTACCGCCGCCTCTACTCCCATAATGTTTCTTGCAATATTGACAATGCCGTCGCAGTCTTCTTCCGAAGCTCCTGCTCTTGCCATCATATGATCGGTCAGCGTTATGCAGGCCGTCTTCCCTCCGTCAAAAAGCTGGAGGGAGCTGATGGCTTCCCCCATCAGCTTAACCTTTGCGAGAGATGTTGTCTCAAACACTTTTTGTGACACTTCAGCTACATTCACGCCGTTTTCTATGAGTTCCGATGCAATCCTGTGAGTTCTGGGAGTTGTATTGCTGTACCTGAATCCACCTGTATCCGTGGCAATGGCTACGTAAAGGCAGGTGGAAATTGCGGCATCAAGACCAAGTCCCAGTTTTTTTATAATATCAAATATAATTTCCCCGACTGCGGAAGAAGTTACATCCACATGGTTGAGCTGGCCGAAATGCGTATTGGTGGAATGATGATCAATATTCACCTTCACCGCGGCTTTATCGAAAATACCAACTCTTTTGCCAAGCCTCTCCAGATCTCCCGCATCAAGAGCTATGGCCATATCAAATTCCTCGTCAAACTCTCTTTCACGCCCCGGGTAAACTTCCGTCTTTTCAATTCCGGGAAGGAAACCGTAGATAGTAGGGATGTCCTCCTCCAGAATAACCACAGCACCTTTAGCCTCCTTCCCGAGGGCCAATGCCAGAGCTATACCGGAGCCAATGGCATCTCCGTCTGCAGATACATGGGGCAGAATAGCTATATTTTGTGCTTCTTTTATGCCTGAAATTATCCTATCCAGCGTCATAGCCTTGACCAACCTATTCTTCCCGATTGCCGGTATTCTTTACCGTTTGGTCTATAAGTTTGCTCATATATATTCCATGCTCTATGGAATCATCAAGTTCAAACTGCAGCTCAGGAGTATACCTGATCTGTATCTTTCGGCCTACTTCCCGCCTGATAAAACCGGAAGCGTTTTTCAGAACCTGCAGGGCTTCCTTTTTTTGTTCTTCCGTCCCTAGGACGCTGACATATATCTTGGCATACCTTAAATCCCTGGTAACATTAACTGCCGTAATGCTTACGAACTCAGGAAGCCTGGGGTCCTTTAACTGATTTTGTATTATGCTGCTGATCTCTCTCTTCATTTCTTCAGCAATCCTGTTGGTTCTTTCAACCATTTTGAACACTCCTCAACTATCTTTCCACTTTTTCCATTGTATAGGCTTCAACAATGTCTCCTTCTTTTATATCATTGAATTTTTCTATGGAAAGACCGCATTCATATCCCTGTTCCACTTCTCTTACGTCATCCTTGAACCGCTTGAGGGATGCAAGTTTTCCTTCATGGATCACTATGCCGTCACGCACAACCCTGATATCGGCATTCCTTGTAATTTTTCCATCCACCACATAGCATCCGCCTACGGTTCCTACTCCGGACACCTTGAATATCTTTCTTATTTCTACGTGTCCAAGAATAACTTCCCTGAAGGTAGGTTCAAGCATACCCTTCATGGCTGCCTGAATATCTTCTATGGCATTATATATTACTCTGTACAGCCTTATATCCACTCCGGCATCCTTGGCAATTTCAGAAACATTAGCGCCAGGTCTCACGTTAAAACCGATAATTATGGCATTGGAAACATCTGCCAGGTTTACATCGGATTCGGTTATTGCACCGACGCCGCCGTGGATGATTTTTACCTTAACCTCATCATTGCTCAGTTTCTCAAGGGCCTGTTTAACTGCTTCCACTGAACCCTGTACATCTGCTTTTATGATTATGTTAAGTTCTTTAACATGTCCTGCCTGAATCTGGCTGAACAAATCTTCAAGAGACACTCTGGATGTGGCCTTAAGGTGCTCTTCCCTCTGGGAAGCCTTTCTCTTCTCCACAAGCTGTTTTGCAAGTTTCTCATCGGTTACCACATAGAACACCTGGCCTGCCTCAGGCACCTCCGGCAACCCTATGATCTCCACCGGTGTAGAAGGCCCCGCATTGGTTATCCTGTTACCCTTGTCATCTCTCATGGCCCTTATTCTTCCAAAGGTTGCTCCCGTTATGATGGAGTCTCCTACCTTCAACGTGCCTCTCTGGACCAGCAATGTGGCTACAGCACCTTTGTCCTTATCCAGTCTTGCCTCAATGACGGTTCCCTTGGCCTGCTTGTTGGGGTTGGCTTTAAGTTCAAGCATATCTGCCACAAGGAGTATCATCTCAAGGAGGTAGTCTATGTTTTGTCCCGTCCTGGCAGAAACAGGAACCATTATGGTGTCTCCTCCCCATTCCTCGGGAACTAAACCATATTCCGTAAGCTGCTGCTTGACCCTTTCCGGATTGGAATCAGGCTTGTCAACTTTGTTTATTGCCACAATGATGCTTACCCCGGCTGCTTTGGCATGGTTTATAGCCTCTACCGTCTGAGGCATTACTCCGTCATCCGCCGCTACAACAAGCACCGCGATATCGGTTACCCTGGCTCCCCTGGCCCTCATGGCTGTGAATGCTTCGTGGCCCGGTGTATCCAGGAAGGTAATATTCCTGTCGTTGAGTTTCACCATATACGCACCTATGTGCTGCGTAATGCCTCCGGCTTCATTGGCAGTCACATTGGTTTTCCTTATGGCATCAAGGAGGGACGTTTTACCATGGTCTACATGTCCCATGACAACCACAACCGGCGGCCTTGGAACCAGATCCTCTTCCCTGTCCTCACTCTCATCAAAGAGTATGTCTTCTTCCTTTACGGTTACTTCTTTCTCGGCCTTAACGCCAAATTCCTCGGCAATTATTGCTGCAGCATCAAAATCCACTTCCTGGTTCAATGTAACCATCATTCCTGCTTCCATAAACTTCTTTATCACTTCTGCAGCAGTCTTTTTCAGTACCTCAGCCAGATCCTTAACCGAAATTGTTTCGGGAATGGTTATGGATGTCATAACCGGCTTGGGAGGTTCACTCTTCTTTTCGTTGTTTTTGCCCGCCTTTTTAGATTTGGAAGCTTTTCTCACTTTCAAATCATCATCGTATAATTCGTCCAGGACAAATTCATCCGACAGCATTTCAGTGATATCAGCCTTATGCCGCAGAGTAATATTCTGGGACTTAAATCTTTTATTTTTTGTAGCTGCCCCCTTAAGATTTTCTCTTCTCTGTTCCCTTTTTTCAGCTTTGTCCAGGTCCCTGTCCCTGCTGTTGAAATCCCTGCGGGACTCTGTACGCTGATTATTGAGTTCTTCCCTTTTTACTTCGGTAAATTCCACCTTGGACATATCAAAGTGTCTGGCTGAAGCGCGGTTATCTGCCTGAGCCCTTCCGCCTCCCCGCTTCTGCCTTCCTGCAAATTCCTCCTGCTGGCCATGATCCGCTGAAGGTCTTCCTTCACCGCGATGTGTGCGGTCAGCTGAAGCAGCCTTGTTGTCCTGGCGCGTCTTCAATTCGTGTGCCTGTCTGTCTTCATGCTGATGGTGGCTTGTCAGCCCGGTCTTTTCAGCATGATGTTCCTTAGCATCCCTGCCGGCAGTTTTATCTCCGGAACGATGATCGCTTTTTGCACCTGCATCAACAGCAGCCTCCTGAGCCTTTTTATCCTTCTGCCCGGTTTCTTTAGGCTTCTTGTCCTGTTGTTCGGTTTCTTTAGGCTGTGTTTTTCCTGCCTCAGCACTTTCTCCCCTGCTCTCTTTGGATCCTGCCTTTTCCGCCTTATGGTCCTCCTGATCGGCTTCGTTTTTCGGAGGAACCTTTAATTCCTGAGTTTCAACCTTGTTTTCATCTTTTTTGGCGGCCGTTTCGCCTTTTTTCTCAGCAGTCTTCTGGACAGGTGTCTGCTCGGGCTTTTCTGTTGTTTTCTCTTTTGCCGTTTCAACAGGTTTCTCTGTTGTTTTCTTTTCTGCAGCTGCAACAATTTTCGTATCTGAAACTCCCTGGTCGGCAGCCTGAGATGTCTTTGATTCCATGTCCCTGCTGACCTGGGGCATTTTACTCTCAATATCCGCAGTTTTGGTTATCTGAGTGTCTGCAGTTTTTGCTGCCTGGTCACCCTTTGCTTCAGGTTTGGACATGGATTTGAGATCCACCATGTAGAAGGGATCATCGTTGTAAACCAGTCCGGGTCTTAACCCTGAAGTACTTGCAGCACTCCTTACATCCCACTTATGGCTCTTTTTATTGCTTCCTCCCGATGTCCCTCTGCTGCGTCTTTGAGAACTACCTGAATCATCCTTCGAATCAACAATTATTTCAGTTGTCCTTATTATCCTTGGAGCATTTTTGTCCACTCTTCTAGCATCTTTCTTAACTTCCACCTTGGGCGTCTGGGCAGGTGCAGGTGCTTTTTTCTCTTCTGCTTCAGGCTTTCCGGTGGAATCATGCTTTATGATGCCTATATGTTTGTATAACGCTTCAAGTTCATCCTGATTCAAAAGGCTCATATGGTTCTTGACGTTAATGTTGATTTCAGCCAATTTTTCTATAAGCCTTTTGCTTGTGGTATTAAGTTCTTTTGCCAATTCATACACTCTTATTTTTTCCAAATATTCCACCCCCGTATTATGAGCCGTTACCATCAATCATTTCCATCAACCGTCCTGCAAACCCCCAGTCCAGGATGGCAACAACCGAACGTACATCTTTTCCGGTATATCTTCCGATTGAATCTTTTTCTCCAAATACTCTTATATCTATTCCCCTGTATTTACACATGTCAATGAATTTCTTCTTTGTATTTTCGGAAGCATCGCCTGCGACTATCACAAGCTTAGCTTTCCCCGATTTAACGGCTTTATCGCAGGCTTCTTCACCGGATAAAAGCTTACCTGCTTTGGTAGCAAGCCCCATAAAAGAATATATCCTATTGGTCATTGTCATCCTCCAGCTGCTGCTTTATTATATCATACACGTCGTCACCTATATGTGCTTCAAAAGCTCTTTCAAATCTTTTGGCCTTCCTGGCCTTTTCAAAGCATTCTATGCTTTTGCAGACATATGCGCCTCTTCCCGGTTTTTTACCGATAAAATCAACGCTCACTTCGCCCTCTTTGTTCCGAACCACTCTGATAAGTTCCTTCTTCGGTTTCATTTCCTGGCATCCCAGGCACATACGCATTGGTATTTTCTTTTTCTTCATAAAATCACTTCCCTGCATTAAGCTTCAGCTTTTTATGTCGGGATTTTGCCGATGTTCCTGCTTTTTTGCCGTCCTCTTCTCAAACTTCTCCATCAGTATAGCCTGTTTCCTGATCAGTATAGTTTTCTTCCTGGTAGTTTTCATTATAGTTCAGAAGTTGCTGTTCAATGGCAGCCCTCAGCTGAGATTCACTCTTGATGTCTATTTTCCATCCTGTAAGTTTTGCCGCCAGCCTGGCATTCTGACCTTCTTTTCCTATTGCAAGAGACAGCTGAAAATCCGGTACAATGACTCTTGCAGTCTTTTCCTCCTCGTTAACGTCAACCCTTATGACTTTTGCAGGGCTGAGGCTGCTGGAAATAAACTCTTCCGGGTCGTTGCTCCACTTTATTATGTCAATTTTCTCGCCTCTCAGTTCATCAACTATTGCCTGTACCCTCGTACCCTTTTGTCCTACACAGGCACCTATAGGATCAACATTTTCATCCCTTGAATAGACTGCTATCTTCGTCCTGGAACCCGGTTCTCTTGAAATAGCCTTGATTTCCACAACTCCGTCGTGGATTTCAGGTACCTCAAGCTCAAAAAGCCTTTTCACCAGCCCGGGATGAGTTCTGGACACCAGGATCTGCGGTCCCTTGGTTGTCTTTTTGACTTCAACGATGTAAACCTTTAACCTGTCATTAAACCTGTACTCTTCTCCTGGGGTCTGTTCAGACGGAGTCAATATGGCTTCTGTCTTACCAAGATCTATTATAACATTTCTTTTCTCGAATCTCTGAACTATTCCGGTAACTATATCATCTTCCTTGTTGAAAAATTCATCAAATATGATGTTTCTTTCAGCTTCCTTTATTCTCTGAACCACGACCTGCTTTGCCGTTTGGGCTGCAATCCTGCCGAACTTTCTCGGAGTTACTTCAATGTCCACCAAATCGCCTTCATCAAGTTTTTTATTAATCCTCCTGGCTTCTTCAATGGATATCTCGGTCAGTTCATTTTCAGGCTTTTGGGTAACCTTCTTTGTGGCAAATACCTTTACCTCACCGGTGACGCGATCTATATTAATCTTTACGTTCTGTGAAGACCCGAAATTTCTTTTATAGGCAGAAATCAGCGCTGCTTCTATAGCCTCTATCAGGATTTCCTTCTGTATTCCTTTCTCCTTTTCAAGCTGATCCAATGCGTGCATCAATTCTGCACTCATCTTTATACCTCCCTGTTTTGTCCTGTCAGAATTTTATAACCCTCTTAACGGTGGCGGTTTTATCCCTGTCAAACTTCATAATGTTGCCGTTGTCCAGCTTAATGGAAATAATGTTATCCATAAGCCCCAGCAATTCTCCTTCATATACCTTTTTTCCGTCTACAGGCTGAAAAAGCTTAACCTCAACCTGCTCTCCCCTGTACCTTTCAAAATCCCTGTCCTTTTTTAACGGTCTGTCAAGCCCCGGAGAAGAAACTTCAAGAAAATAACTCTGTTCTATTGGATCGGCTTTGTCCAGTTCCTTCCCCAGTTCCTCGCTGACCATCTGACAATCATCAATGGTAATACCGCCGGGCTTGTCGATATATACGCGTAAATACCAGTGACCGCCTTCTTTCACGTATTCCACATCAACAAGCTCAAAAGAATATTTCTCGGCTATCGGCAAAGCCAGTTCCGTGACAACGCTTTCGATTTTTTTTCTTGACATGTATTAACCTCCACTGCTAAAGTTCGAACAAAAGCCGGGGTCAAGAAATCCCGGCCTTCGCCTTTCATAATTAACAAAGACAGCAATTTTCCATGCAAAATAACATCAAAGAGTGGGAAAACCCACTCTTTATCAGTAAAAGCTATTTGCTTAAGCCCACGAGTATTATATCATTATTATATGTAATAATCAACATTTTATTTAATATTTTGTTTATGTGAAACTGTAAGTTTATGTAACGGAACAAAACTTCATAAAAAATCCTGCGAAAGAAGTTTTTCTTATCCGAATATCTGTTATTTAGTACTGATAGTCTCCCCTGTATTCTACAAGGGTTGTACTTTGAACCCCCTGGATTTGCGCAATTTGAGTGGCAAATCCGACATGGGATTTACTTGCCTTGACTTCGTAAATCGTTTCAATCTCATCATTATTTATAACCCTGCTTTTCATATTATGGCTATACTTGGATAAAATCTTCTTGATTTCTTCATCTGAACTGCTGTCATGCTTTACTATGAACAGGAACCAATTCTTTCTGAAGTGCCCCGTTTTTGACAATATGACAATTACCGCTGCCAGTATAATACTGCTTAGCACCGCCACTATCCAGATTTTTGCACCAATGGAAATTCCGGCGGTTATTGCCCAGAACATGTATGTAAGGTCGAGAGGGTCTTTTATGGCTGTCCTGAATCTTACAATGCTCAGGGCGCCAACCATGCCCAGGGATAACACTATGTTTGAGCTGATTGTTGCTATGATGGCCGTTATAAGAATCGTGATTGCTATAAGTGAAATATTAAAGTTTTTGTTATACACCGCACCCGTATATGTGATTTTATAAATATAATAAATGAATAAACCTACCAGTACGCTGATGGCTAACGAAACAACCAGTTCATAGGATGATGCCTGGGCTGCCTCCCAGTTTCTCAAAAAGCTGTTTTTAAATATGTCCCGGAATGTCATAGTATCTCATCCTCCCATTTGTATTCGTTTATTAGTTTTCTGGCAATTGCATATTTAGATATCGACAATTGCTGCAGACCGCTTACATTAATAACATCTTTAATAAAAGAAGGAAGGTAATTGTCAAATTTTATCTCAAGAACAGACATATTGGTTATACTGTAACAATATGGGTTATCCTTGAAAAGGTCACACTCCGGACTTGCCATGATATCCGTATCTATTGTAATTCTTACATCCTTATATATATATGGGATTCTTTTGTATAAAACAAGTACTACCGGTCTTAAAAACTTATGTCTGTATTCAAAATAAAATTCATACCACAGATGGTCTCCTTCTATCAAATGAAAATCAAACCTGTTCCTGATAATACGATCATAATCCTCTTTACTAAGATTCAAGACTCTTTTTTTTATCCTGTCCCCTTCTCTTATTTTTTTCTCAAGCTTTATCGGCGAGTCTTCACCGTAAGTCCTTATCCTGAATTTATCTCTTCTGTCCACTCCCTGAATCTTATCATAGAATTTGGAGTTGAATATATCATCGAAATATATGCTCTTTACCAGGTAACTTCCATCCTTATCGACATTTCTGTCAAGTTCCAGCAAACTGTTTAACCTTTGAGTCAGAATTGTTCTCTTATGGTCGGTTATAAAATATTTAAGTTCATATCTAAAGCCCTTATCCATGTAAACTCTCCTTTAATCGACAATAAATTGCTTTAAACCAAAAATTCTTCTACCGTTTATATCGTAGAAGTAATCAAAAGGAAGCTGCGTATTGCCATGCTCATCCCTGATTATAACACGGTAATAATACTCCCCTTTTTCCAAAGCAGGCACTTTTATCTCATTTAAGACCAAATCCTTTTTTTCAAAGATGATGTTATCAAAGTAAGGATCGGTAGATATTAGAAAGTCATAAAAAACATAATCGTTTTGTAAATCAAATGATTGTTCCCATGTAAACACAAGGCTGCCGTCTTGTTCTTTTTTCACATCGTCAAGAAAAATTGGCATTGGCCTTTCCATATTTTCGTAATACAACCTTTTATATTTTTCTACAAATGTGTAAAGGCTTTGCAGTTCAGGCAATAATTCGTTGGCATCGACAATAAGATAGCTCACATCAGGCAGTCTAAACAAATATTTCTTTATGATAGGTTCGTATAGCTTTTGATAATATTTAACTTTTTCAACTACAATTGGATAAAGTTCTTCAATTTTATTGCTCAATTTCTCTACATTTCTGACATCACTAAAGTATCTTTTGTGAAGGATAGCACACCAATAACTGGCAATTCCATAACGTTCCACTGGTATTATTTTTTCTATTTCCTCATCTCTTCTAAAGGTTCCGTCATAGTCCCACGGTATGAAGTACCATGTTAATGAGTTTTTGGGGCTGTAAAGCATAAAGTTTTGCGAAACTGTATCGTAATTCCCAAGCAATATGTTCAACGCAAACCAAGTTAAGTAATTTTCTTCATTAAAATGCTTTTGCATAACTTCATTAATATCCAATTGCATGTTGTTAACATCTTCGATCATGGCAATCAATTTGGCGTGGTCAGGGTTTTCGCGGATTTCAAATATCATCTCAAAAGCTTCCTGACTATACGTAGGATCGTTCATATCTTTTAAGAATTCCTCATATCGTTGGAATTCAAAAAATACAGCTTTATATAATGTACCATTTTCATCCAATTTATGATTGCGCAGAAATGTTTTATTTGGCTGCTCCACATGGGTAAACAAGCCGAAATCGGTATAATAGTCACCCTTCTCCAGATCTTTTACGTGTAAGTGTACAAACTGGGTTCTAAGGCTCACTATGTTATCGATATCTTCCATTATATCATAGCAGATTTTGTTTTTTATCCTTAGGCTGTCATATGGGTGTTTGTTCAAATTCAATGTATTTTGGTTTCTCCATAACCCTGCAGAATCAAAAAGCTTTATTTTAAAGGATCTTCCTCTTGCCCTTCTTGACGAGGCACCTCTTAATCTCATGATACCGTTTTTGTAAACATCGTTATATCCGAACATTCCTTGTTTTGGCCCGTTTTCATCGCCCTCCTGTACGATGACTTCAACATAGGCATTTGGATCCAGGTTGTCCGCAGGATACACGAGAAGATCATCCATTGTCCAAATGCTTTCGGACTTTTCCAAAGGTAAAACCGTAACATAAAGATGGACAACTTCATCATCTTTGTCTAATGAATAAAGCGCTTTATTATCTACAATCGGAAGACCATTCAAAGGGCTTTTTTCAATATCCCACTCTTCAATTTCCATAATTTCTTCCGTAATTTTTTCCATAGGACCTTCAGCAGTTTCGACCATTTGATTATTTTGTAAAAACGTTTGATATTGTACTGCACATCCACTGAACAATATAATTATGGCAATAGATAAACAGCCTACTGCCTTTATAAACCGAAATTTATTTTTCATTAAATCACCTCTTCAGTATCTTGATAAAACCGTATTAATTTAGCCTAACCAGTTTACAATTTTCTTAAAGCGAGTTACTTTACTGCTGCTGCTAATGGGCTGTGAGCAAAAAACCCTGTATTGCAGATTGCGAACTACTTTCTTAAGGTAAGTCAAACTAAAGGTCAATGGAACAACGCTTGCAGCAAACATCCCAAGTCCGTAGAATTCATGGCCAAGCCTTATTGTAATAGCGGTAAAAACAAGATTCATGACAAAAAACATAATTGCAGCAAGCAAAGACCCTTTCCTATCATCGAAATATAACAAAAGCGTCATAACAATAAACATCATATATGCACCATAATATCCAAATACCGACAGCATAAACAACTCCATTCCCAAACCGGTAATACCAATTCGTGGAAGGACAAGGTAACCAATTATCAGTGACAGGAAAGAAATTATCAGCTGGAATTCAAGGATAAATCTCAATTCGCTGTCCAGCCTCTCATCAAGATTGGTTTTGGCCAGGTTTATGTCCTTGAGTGCACCTCCACCTACTATTGCTTCAAAATACTCCTTATACGGCTCATAAATTGAGGTTTCAACCTTGACCACAAATATGACCGCTGCAGGTAATGCCGTCACCATGCCTAGGAAAGTCGCTATGTCATATAAAGGAGCGCATTTATATGTTTCCGCTACTGTAATGGATAAATCGGAATATAGCCAGAACAGAATATTGTCTATATATATCCCCAAGATATAAAACAGGTTTATGAAAAACAACTGGGGCACATCCTGAAAATAGCTCAGAAACTCATAAAATTTGGCGTCTTTATATGGAAAATACTTCTGTATTGAGTACAAAAGTCCGACAATAGTTGCCAAAAAACCAATATCCATAGCCATTAGAAGGCTTGTGATGGTTTGCATGTCGGTATATAAAATTAAAATAGCGCCGGAAACCACAGATACCATGGTCCCGATAAGAAAAGAAACGGAAACTTTTTTATAGTCCTTTAAAGCAGTAACATATACCATTAAAATAAATGTAAATGCCAGTTCCATGAAAAGCATATAAGCAGCAACTTTAAAAACTAATGGCAGCGGGGAATTATAGTAAAAAGCAATTCCTGCCAATCCAGCAACAGTCAGACAAATAGAGCTCACTCCAACAAGGGATGAAAAGATATCATTGTATTCTTCTTTATATATTTTATCTGCCACAAATCTTGAGGTCATCATGGCAAATCCGCTTGTAAAAACTAAAGAGAATACAAAAGCATATAATACTGTTGCCATTAATATGTTTCTGTCATAATCACTGACATTTAAGTATGATAGGACAACTCTTAGAATAAGCAGTAAAACAATGCATACAATAATAGGACCTATAGTTACAAAAGACGCATATGCATAACCTTTTGCCGCACCTGTCAACGACCTGTTATTTGTGAGAAGTTTTTTTAGTTCAAAGCCGATACCAGCCATTCAGATACCCCCAAAATGTTCATATAAATTCCTGTAATTGTTGATGACATCCTGAATTCGATAGTATTTATCTATTCTTCGCTGGGCAACTTCTCCCATCTTCTTCCTAAGACTTTCGTTCTTCAACAGCATCATAATCTCTTCTGCCAGCTTTGTGTAATCCATTGCTGGTACTACAATGCCGGCTTCCCCAAAAAAGTCATCTTCTTCTCCATACAATAGTTCCTTAATACTCCCTACATTGGTAGCAACATGTGGTTTGCCAAAAGCCATGCCTTCCAGTACTGCAAGAGGCTGCCCCTCACTGATGCTTGACAATACCAGCAAATCCATATCGTTGATATGTTCCGCTATATTGACATTGCCGTAAAACTTGATATTCCTTATATTTAAAGTCTTCGCCAGTTCCAGGCATTCCCGGTAATATTCTGTTTCCTCATCATATGGACCCATTATATGAAATCTGACGTTATTCATATTTTTTTCGACCATATTAAAAGCATATATCATTGTCTTTATGTCCTTTATAGGAACAACTCTTATAATAGCTCCGACATTTAAATACCCTTCTTCTTTTTTGGGTCTTATCCTGGTTTTTATAACATCAAAATCCACTCCGTTTTTAATAACCTGGGTCTTATTTTCATCACATCCCAGTTCAATCTGTATTTTACGGCTTCCTTCGAATAACGATATTACCTTGTCTGCATATTGATAGGCGCAGCCGGATAAATTATAGAAAAAGTTTATCCAAATATTTTTAAATGCTCCCCTGACCCAGTCGGCTTTAATGATCTCCTCTTCTCTTTCACGGGTATAGATTCCATGTTCAGTAATAATGAAAGGTTTGTTTTTCATATACTTGCATTTGCTGCCAATCAACCCTGCGTATCCGGTTGAAACACTGTGATAAACATCTGCGTCGGGAAAATCCTGTTTCAATAAATAAAGCATGGGAACCAGGATTGACCTGACCGTCCAAAAGAAGTCGGTGAAAGATACTGTCCATTTATTTTCGGTATATGCTTCCATTATCAGATCTAAAAGAGTCTTGCTCTTAATGATAGTGCTGGCGTTCAGTTTCCTGTTTCTATCAAGGAACTCAAATAAAACGCTCCAATCGAATGCCTCACCTTTTATTAATGATAAAAGTACGTCTCTTTCGGCATCGCGCAAATTAATTTTTTTGCCCCATTCCTTTTCTTCCTCAAATGCCTTGTCCAGGAATATTTCCTTAATTTCTACCAGATTCTCAGGTAATTCATAGTGAAATTTGCCGGCGCTTTTTCTGTGAGCATTTATCGCTATAACGCTGAATTCCTTTTCCGGCAACGATTTTATTATATTTTGAACCCAGCTTGATACTCCCCCAACCACATATGGGTAACAGCCTTCTGCTATAATACATATCCTCATCAATAATCCTCCAAACTCAATACTAATCCTCAAAACTTAAAACAGTATTGTTTTTGGTTAGCCTTACCAGATAATAGTTATCTGACACTTTTACAATATTCCTGGAATTTCTCTTTAGCGGTTTTTCGGTATAAACCATGACGTCAAAATAGTCATATAACTTGTCGCAATATATGGTAATTCCATTTTGATTTTTCTCAAAGCTGATATCTGTCTCGAAATATTTCTTAGTCTTGACTGCTGCCTGGGCAGTAGTTACAGCTTCTATCCACTTATAATTGTCGTCTATGTCTTTTAGCATTTTATCTAATTCTTTTAGCAATCCACCCCAGTCAAGGCCTCTGCTTCGTTCCTCGTCAATAATGTCATCCGGATGAATATAATGAGATATAACTCCCAGGCTTGTTATTCCGCTTGCCATTACAAAATCATCAATGCTGTTATAGCGATAGCCTGAGGTTATTCTTGGGAAATTGACTATTCCGTCGCTCCTTACAGAAAATTCCTGAAGATACTCATAGTCTTCCCCTTGATATCTCGCACATATGGCCTTTAAATTCGGAAATACAGTCTTTAATGCCTGTATCCCTTCTTCCGATAAAATATTGGATGGAGGTACATATGAACAGACGTTGTAAAAAGGATATACCTTCCTTATCAGCGCCTTAACATGTTCAAGGGCATCAATCATATTATCCATTTGTTTCCATGGATTATAACCAAAATCATGTCCTGAGTTTTCCAGTTCCAAAGGCTGATGATTGTATCCATGAAGACCTAGTTCTCCACCATACTTGACCAATTCCCTGCCATATATCAATAAATTGGTTTCTATCACGTCTTCGAAACCAAATGGCGGTTCGACATTGTCATTATACGTTCCTATGATAAAACCTGTATATTTAATATTGTATTTACGGATGGTAGATACAATATCAGGCCACCAAATCTCATTTACAAATCTTGAATAATCAAGACCATATAAACTCTTCAGCTTGTCACTGTCGGCTATAAATGGAGAAGGAAAATCATCGATTTGAAACACTTTTGCATTTATAACAGGATATACAAAACATTCTCCTGCCCTTGCTATAATACCTGTGAGTATTCCTCTGAAAAGCTTGCTTTCTGAATTAAGACCGTTATAAACAATTATCTTTCCTTTACCAAAAGGTATTTCCCAGATAACCGGCAAATTTTTATTTGCTGTCATATATATTTTGCACTCTTCACTCAGCCTTACAAGCAGTCCTCCGTCAAAAGGCTCTTCCCATAAATATTCCTTTCCTTTGCGTCCGATAAGTATGTCTTCATTCATTTGATAGCTGTCATATTGAACAAAATCGCCATACTCATAAATGCCCACCTTTCTATAATAAATTAAAAAGTTATGTGAGCGTGTATCCGGAGCCGAAAATATTACAAGGTTTGTACCGTCAGAAACAAAGGATAATAGCTTTCCAAAATCAACCAGGTCCCAGTTGGAAAAAGAGATCAAGACTTTTTGATATCCGCTAAAATCCACTTCCTGGGTTTTAACATTTACTGAGTCATATTTTACCCGCAGATTGTTAAGTTGTACCTCTATGTTTTCCTTTACCATGCTATTGGTCTCATCGTATAACAATAACGTATTATCCGCTTGTTCAATGTAATAATTGAAAACCTTTAAATCCTCAGGTTTCAATTCATTAATATAATTTTCAAGCCTGTTCCAAACGATAATATAATCCATTCTTATCAACTGTATGATCACCACAATGATAACCGAGATGATAATAATGCCCAGATTTCTATCTGCTTTCCTCATACTGCAAATCTCCCCACCAGAATTTGATCAAAGCATGAGCGTTTTCAGACAGATATCTGATTCTCTCTCTCATTAACAATAAATAATCTCTGAGGTCTTTTGTCCTTCTCGACATATAGCAGATTCTTGCCATATAGAGATATCCGTTTTCATTTTGCGGATCCATGTCTATAAGCATATTCGCATATTTTTCTGCTTCGATAATATCACCCTTTCCGATAAGCTCAGTGATTAAATCATTAAGGAAGACATCGTAATCCTTAGCCGACTTATAATTGTCCACATAACGCTTCAAAAGATTAATATAATCGTTATTGTATATTTCAAATTGCCCCGGCTCAACAATCCGGTATTTTATATACTTTTTGAGAGTTGAAATATACGCATGTAAATTATCTATATCTTCAGGATTGCTGTTGTACATGGTTTGAATTCTGTTCAGTTCCCGGTTTAAATCATCTTTAATCTTCATTATGGCGGAAGCCGCATAATGAGCGGTTTCAGGGTCCTGATCAGATAATGCAAATCTCAATAAGTCTGTATAGCTGACAACATCGTCCTTGAATATATCAATTATCTTTTCCCTTTTTGTTTTGCTGTCGTTAATTATTAAAGCTTCCTCCAGAGGAACCACATTGATTTCCTTGTCGACATTCTCTAAATTATAGTACTTGTATAGCTTTTTTTGTCTTGATAACAAATCGCTGTAGTCAATTTCCTGCTTGTCAGTGATTTTTTCGAATAATCCGATTGCAATAATTGAAACAAATCCGGCCACAGGCATGAACAAAGCGATCAAACCCTTGCACAATGCCGCCCTGAAATTTTTAGTGGAAAGAAAGAAAAAATAAAAAATGCAAACTATTATATGAATACATAATAAATACAAATACAGAAGAATCACCTCTCATCCTCTACAATTTCGGAATTCAGACCTGCGTTCATCAATCTTTTTACAACATTTTGTGCTCCCTGATGGTCGGTATTTGACAAAAGAACTCTGACAGTGCTATTGTCATCCACCCCGATGTAATCGTTGCTCCTGATTAGAGGCGAGAGCTTTCTTGATAACTCAATTAAACTGCCTGGTACAGTTGTAATTACCAATTCGGTATACTTGCAGCTTTTTTTGGCTTCACCTTCTTTTCTTATCTGCTTGATCTTTTTATACCACTCATTTTTAAGAATCAACGTATCTTCTATATATCTTTGAGAGTATGTTGCCTGCTCATATTCATAGGCCCGCACCAACGACTGTGTAATCAGGCCCATAACTATGTTAAACAGATTGGTAAAACTTAGAGTCAGGCTCTCAAATTCTATGCCGTCTGCAAATATCAGCGCAATAACTTCATTGTTGTTTAATATAGGTGAAATTATGACAGGGACATCAGGCTTTAACTCCTTGTTAACAAACATCTCCCTGTTGTTTACAACCCATGAAATCTCTTCTGATTCAGAAACCTGGAAGGTGTTCTTAGGAGAATAATTTATATTATTGCTGGCCATAAGCCTCAGGTAGCTTTTGGTTTTATCTACTATATAAACGGCTACCCCATCAGCTTTAAATATCTCTGAAACAATATTAACTGCCTCCTGGAATATCTTTTCCGGTGCAAGTGTATTTAGGGCTGATACAATGCTGAATATCTTGCCAAAGCTGTCCTCATATCCAAGAATCTGGCTTTTCAGCTTTTCTCTGATTGCAACATTCTGCTCATATATCTCGGCAAGAAGGTTATAATCATTTTCCTTCTGCTTGCAGATCCTTTTATGCTCTTCAATTTCCTCATTCTTTTTTTCAATAAGATATCCTACGCCGATTCCTATTGTGGAATACATGATAACGGTCAGCAAGGTGTTCAGGCCGTAGAGTATCATTGTGATATCGGAGCCGTACATCATGTTCTGTACAAAATAATTAACCACGGACAATCCGACAGCAATGGCAGTCTGCTTGAAATTATGAAATATGGCTATTAAAGCAATATATAATATCATTAAATCTATTGGATTGGTATTATATATATTGCTTCTTATCCTGTATGACAAAAATGCGAATACAATAAAAATCAGAATATTTTCTATATAAAGAAAAAGTCCGTTTCTCGATTTTATTCTTTCCTTCAGTTTTTTCTGATTTTCGGTTTTTTTCTTTTCTTTGTATTCTTTTTTGTGCCATTCATAAGTTTTTTTCAGCCCTTCTTCAAGGCTGCACAAGGGTGCCCAGTCCAATTCAGTCTTGGCTTTGGTGTTATCAAGCAACATATGATAAATATCCTTTGTTTTTTTATCAACAAAAGTCACTTTATCATAGCCTGTAATTTCCTGCAGTTTTGTATATAATTCAGATAAGCTGGTTTTGGCCTGGGAAGATATGTTGAGAATCTTGCTTATGGTGGAATAACTTGACTTATATATGGCCTGGGCTACATCCTCAACATAAATAAAATCCAATTCCTGATTATCTGTATCGCATATTTCAACAGTTTCATGGCTGGCTATTTTGTCCAGAATTTTTGATACAACACTGCTGTTTTCACCTGCTGTTTCCCTGGGTCCGTAAACATGGGAAAGGCGAAGAATAACATAATCCAGGCCGTATACTTTACCCCATTGTTCAACATATTGTTCGCCGATGTATTTACTTATCCCATAGGAAGAAGAGGGTGAAGGCACCTGTTCCTCTTTGCAGGGCAACTCGGTGCTGTCGCCGTATACAGCTCCTGTGGACACGTAAATAAACTTCTTAATTTTGTATTTGGATGATAAACTAAGAAGATTAGCCAGCCCGTCAATGTTATCCCTTACATCAATGCCTCTTCCTTCAGAAGACATCTTAGCGTCGGCCAAATGAACCACAACGTCAAAGTGATGAATTTTAAATATGCGATCGCATACCTTGTCGCATATATCGAGCTGATAAAAACTGTGCTTTAGTTTCAGATTTTTCTTTTTTCCTGATGAAAGATTATCGATTACGCAAACCTCATGCCCTTCTTTGATGAACGCCTCAGCAGCATGAGAACCAATAAACCCACAACCCCCTGTTATAAGTACGTTCATTACACTTTTAACTCCCCTAATTTGTCTATATATCTTTGCTTATTCTACCATGGCTTATAACAAAAGTAAATAATTTTGAACTGTATGATTTAATCATTTTTAGCTACTTTTTCGGCTAAAACAGGGTTAGCTGGTTTGTCTCATCCATTCCGTCAAGGCAGCCGTGATTCTGCAGTATCTCAATAACCGCTTTGCTTACCCTGGCCCTTATGCGCAGGTCGTCTACTGACAAAAATTCTCCTTCCTTTCTTGCCTCAACTATATTCTCTGCTGCCGCCGTCCCAAGCCCCGGCAATGAGTTGAGCGGAGGCCTGATGCCATTTGGGGTTATTTTGAATGCAACGGCCTCGGAATCATACAGATCGACTTTCAGGAAATTAATCCCCCTTGCATACATCTCATTGGCAACCTCCAGGATGGTCAGGACGTTTTTTTCCTTAGCAGTCATATTGTTCCCCTTTTGTTCAAGTTCCTTTATTTTTTCCCTTATCCTGTCCCTGCCGTTTGTCATAAGTTCAGCATCAAAATCATCGGCTCTTACGGTAAAATATGCCGCATAGAATGCTTCAGGATGGTAAACCTTGTACCAGCCTATTCGCAAGGCCGTCAACACATATGCGGCAGCATGGGCTTTAGGGAACATGTACTTTATTTTCTTGCAGGAATCAATATACCAGTCGGGTATGTCATGCTCGCGCATTATCTGCTCATATTCTTCCTTAAGCCCTTTTCCCTTTCTGACATCCTCCATTATTTTGAAAGCCGTCTTGGCAGGAAGTCCGCGATACATCAGGTAAACCATGATGTTGTCCCTGGTTCCGATAACCTCGGAAATTGTGCATATGCCATTTCTTATGAGATCCTGGGCATTGTTGAGCCATACATCGGTTCCGTGGGACAAACCGCTTATCTGCAGAAGATCCGAGAAAGTCCTGGGCTTGGTTTCCACAAGCATTTGCCTTACAAACTTGGTTCCAAATTCGGGAAGCGCAATTGTCCCTACCGGGCAGTTTATGTCTTCGGGCTTTATCCCGAGTGGCTCCGTACTGACGAACAATTTCATGACTTTCTCATCACAAACCGGTACATCGTGTACATTTACTCCCGTGAGCATTTCCAGCATCCTGATTATTGTAGGATCGTCATGGCCCAGTATGTCAAGCTTGAGTATGGTATCATGGAGGGAATGGAAGTCAAAATGTGTTGTTATGACATCCGAGTCAACATCATCAGCCGGCCTTTGTATGGGTGTAAAATCATACACATCTTTGTCATTGGGTATTACAATTATCCCCCCGGGGTGCTGTCCGGTAGTTCTCTTTATGCCCGTGCATCCCTTTACAAGCCTGTTGATTTCGGCGTTTGTAGCGGGAATATTTCTTTCATCAAGATAATTCTTGACATATCCGTAGGCGGTCTTTTCAGCAACCGTAGCTATGGTGCCTGCTCTGTATACATGATCTTCTCCGAAAAGCTCCTCTACGTACTTATGGGCCGTTGCCTGATACTCTCCTGAGAAATTCAGGTCTATATCGGGAGCCTTGTCACCTTCAAACCCCAGAAAAGTTTCAAAAGGTATATCATGGCCGTCTCTTTTCATGTCGGTACCGCATACCGGACAATTCCTGGGAGGAAGGTCAAAGCCCGAACCAACCGAGCCATCGGTTATGAATTCCGAATGCTTGCATTTTCCGCAAACATAGTGAGGCGGAAGCGGGTTAACCTCGGTTATTCCGCTCATGGTGGCAGCAAAGGAAGATCCCACCGAACCTCTTGAACCGACTATATAACCGTCTCTTAAGGATTTTGCAACCAGTTTCTGAGCTATAATGTACATAACCGAATATCCGTTCCTGATAATAGAATTCAGTTCTCTTTCCAGCCTCTGCTGCACTATTTCAGGAAGGGGGTCTCCATAAACTTCCCTGGCCCTTTTTATACATATGCTTTTCAGTTCCTCATCCGATCCTTCTATTCTCGGAGGATAAGTTCCGGCGGGAATGGGGGGGACATCGTCGTCAACCATGTCGCATATTTTATTTGTATTGGTAACCACTACTTCATATGCCTTCTGTTCCCCAAGGTATGAAAACTCCTCCAGCATTTCGTCCGTGGTCCTGAAATACAAGGGAGCCTGCTTATCGGCATCGGAAAAACCTTTTCCTGCCATAAGTATGCGCCTGAAGACCTCATCTTCAGGATCCAGGAAATGAACGTCGCAGGTGGCCACAACAGGCTTATTGAGCTTTTCTCCCAGCTGTACTATCCTCCTGTTTATTTCCTTAAGCTCTTCATGGCTTTTGATCCTTCCTTCTCTTACAAGGAATTCATTATTTGCCAGAGGCTGAATTTCAAGGTAATCGTAAAATCGTGCAATGTCGTATATCTCCTGTTCGCTTTTATTTTCAAGTATCGCCCTGTAAAGCTCTCCGGCTTCACAGGCGCTTCCCACTATCAGTCCCTCCCTGTACTGCATCAAAAGCTTTTTAGGAACACAAGGCCTTTTATGATAATACCTGATATGTGATTCCGACACTATTCTGTACAGGTTTTTCAGACCTATCCTGTTTTGAACCAGAAGTATTGCATGGTAGGATGTGGCCTTCTTTATGTCGGTTTTCTCATCAAAAAGCCCATCGATATCGGATACCGCATTAATGCCCTTTTCCTTAAGAATATCCAGGCACTTTATTAAAATGTCAGCGCAGGCCTTAGCATCATCTACCGCCCTGTGATGGTTCTCAAGGCTTACATTCAGATGCTTGGCCACAACATCCAGCCTGTGCCTTCCCAGTTCAGGAAAAAGGCGTCGGGAAAGCTCCAGCGTATCCATGTAGGTGTTCTCCACCTTAATCCCCATTTCCCTTGCATTATGCCTGATAAAGCCCATATCGAAATTTGCATTGTGGGCTACAATCACTGAATCCCCAGCAAAGTCAAGAAATTTGGGAAGAACCTCATTGATCTGAGGGGCATCCTTCACCATTTCATCGGTGATCCCGGTAAGTTTTACTATATTCTGAGGTATGGGAATCCCCGGATTTACAAAAGAACTGAAGGTATCTGTAACCACACCGTTTTTAACCTTTACCGCTCCTATTTCGGTTATTTTGTCCTTGTTTGCATAAAGCCCGGTGGTCTCAATGTCAAAAACCACAAACTCGCCGTCAAATTTCTGATCCCCGGGATTGTAGACTACGGGTATCTTATCGTCAAGAAGATAGCATTCTATTCCCAG
>JAMNYG010000155.1 GCA_023622945.1 Bacillota bacterium
AGAAGTGAAAGCATTGCAGATAAGCTTATCAACGGGCTTGACAAAGCGCTTAACTTTTTCTCCAACCTGCTTCCCTGATACGTTACACTGCTATCCTGAGGTTTGGTATGAATGGTAACTTCATTGAAAAACTGAAGTCGCTGATTTTAACCGTATTAATATTTACCGGTATCATACAGATGGGAGTCCTATGGAGATATCAGAATCACGGGCTTCCCATTTCTATTTTGGAAACCTTGTTTTCAGGCATCAGTAATATAAATACGGCCAGGGGACTTGAAGAAATCAAATCAAGAGTGTTTGTCCCCGAGGAAATAATAGTATCCGACACTCTAAGCCAGTCCCACTGGTCTTTGGACAGCTCAGGCAAAGAGTACAAGGATTTGTGGGCCTGGGCTCAGGCGTATCTTGTAACCGTTCTGGATCCGGCTTTTAAACAGAGACCTGAAGTCATTCAGTCTTCAGAGTGGAGCAGGCTTTTCGGAAGCAGTCCTTTTGCCATTATATTTGACTCTCCCATGAATGTCCAGATGGTGAAACTTTTTATGGGAATCAGCCAAAACCCTTCGCCGTATGCACCTCAAGGGCTTTATAAAATGCTCCTGTCTCCCTGGGAGGATTTTAACAACGTCAATACCATATACATATATGACGGCTCAAGGATATATAAATATAAGCTGCCATTTCATGCCCTGGATAACAGAGAGAAATACAGGAACATCATGAGAAGGGTAAGCTCAAACACAAACCTCATAAATTACAGCCTTATGCAGGAGCTGGATCCCAATAACAGGCTGGGCTATCCCATAAACCGGGACGTTGCGGTTATAAACAGGGGTCCTATAAAATCATTAGAGCTGCCCAATATTTACAGCTATATTCCTGAGAACATCAGGATCACCCATGACGTTAACGATGCCGAAATGGACAGAATCGCAAACCTGATCCTCGGCAGGGAGAGGGACAATTACGATGACCCTGAGCTGAATAAAAGAGACAACACCCTTGTGATGAGAAGCCAAAACAGCCGTTATCGGCTGTACCAGGAAGGAATTATGGAATACGAATATATTGGGCTTTATGAGGAATACGTCCAGGGAAATATCGGGGATGCATTTGCAAATGCTTTGATGTTTATAAATAACAGACTAAAAAGCGCCATGGTGGTTGACAGTTTCGTAGATAAACTGTACCTTTCCGGAAGCAGACAAGTTGGTAAATCGTACTATGAATTTACTTTTGATTATAAGGTGGAGAATGTGCCGGTTCATTTCAATGAATTCTCCCCGGGGACAAGAACCGATATAAGGTTAAAAAATGCGATAACAATCAGGGCAAACGAAAAAAGAGTGATCAGTTGCTGGTGGGTCATAAGGGACTTTGAAACCACAGGTCAGCCGCTAAGGTACAATATAGGATTTGATGATTTTATGTACAAGTTATCCGATACATACATGGATCTGTTTGCAGCAAGGCAAATAAGAGTAAAAGACATAGATGTAGCACTGTTTATGCCCGTAAGAAAGGAAAAACTGTTCCTAAAGCCGGTATGGAGGCTTAAAACCGAGAATAATTCAGGCGAATCAGGATTTTATATAATTGACTTAAGCGTTGCAAAAGATCCTGATACCGCATAAGGAGAGGGATATGGACTGGGCAAAAGCCAAAAACATCCTTTTGGTCATATTTCTTTTGTTTAATGTTTTTCTTGCTTTCAACCTGAGGACTTTCTATTTCGGTGAAACAGTTTCACAAAAGACAATATCCGATGCCATAAAGATTTTGGAGGATAGCCAGGTTAAGGTGGAATGCGAAATACCCCGAAGGTCCGTGGGAGTCTGGAAGCTGAGGTATGATCCGCTGGACGGAGCGGAAACCAGGGCAGACATCATAGGAAGGCTCCTTAATACATGGTATTCGAATACACCGATGAAAATCCGGGGGAAACAATTAATATTGGCGACAAAAACGCCGTTCTCAAGAGGGCAAGGAGGTTTTACAAGGAACTTCGCCTGCCTTTTAAGGCATATCACCTTGACAGGTATTTGGTAAACCATGACGGAAGCGTGACTGTTTTGTTTCTGGAAAAGTTCAGGAGTTTTTTGGTTTATGACAACTACCTTGAAATCACCCTGACAAACAAAGGCATTACAAAAGTGATCTGCAGCTACAAAAAGACCGGTTCACTGGAAGAGGACAGGATTAGCGGCAAAAAATTGATAGATGCTTATATTGTGCTAATAAAAAACTTTGACGGAGTAAAAAATATTACTATCACCGAAATAGATATAGGTTTCAAAAAGCCATCTTCAAAATCAGACGTTAAACTAATGTCCCTGAATCTTTATTGGAGAGTAAGGTTAAGTGACGGAAGGGAATATTATTTCAATGCCGCTGACGGCGAAAGGGACTGAAACAGCGGTTTAATGAAATTTTTAATAC
>JAMNYG010000194.1 GCA_023622945.1 Bacillota bacterium
CGGATAAACCGGACCCTGTTTTTTAATTCAACTTCATAATCCCTCATATTTCAACCACTCCCTCGAATACCTTGTGGCAGTCTCCCGTCATGAATACCGTCTCATCGGTGTAGTTTATTACAAGCTCACCGCCCAGCAAAAGCACACGGATATCCCTTCCCTTGTCACAATGTCCGTTCAGCACCGCCGCAACGGCAGCTGCACAGGCTCCTGTTCCGCAGGCAAGGGTTTCTCCGCTGCCTCGTTCCCATACGCGCATTTTTATGGTATTTCTGTCAATAACCTTTACAAACTCAGTGTTCACCCGCTCAGGAAACAGTTCATTGTATTCAAACAAAGGTCCTGTTTCTGCAATGTTCAGGTTATCAATCTCATCACAAAAAACAACAGCATGAGGATTGCCCATTGATACACAGGTAATGCGGTACTGTTTCCCTCCAATCTCAACAGGCGCATTTACAATCCTCTCTCCTTCCAGCAATACGGGTATTTTGGAAGGCTCAAGCTCTGCCTTGCCCATATCAACTTTCGCGGAGTATACAAGGCCGTTTTGGGTGTTGACCTGTATGGTTTTTACGCCGCTTAACGTTTCAATTTTTATTACATCCTTTTTAACAATGCCGTTGTCATACAGATATTTTGCGACGCAGCGTATTGCGTTTCCGCACATCTTCCCTTCGCTGCCGTCCAGATTGAACATTCTCATCCTGGCATCGCTGATGTCACTTTTGCATATCAGTACCACTCCGTCTCCCCCGATGCCGTAGTGGCGGTCGGACAGGGCGACCGACAGGCTTTCAGGGCAGTTGATTTCCCTTTCAAAGCAATTGATATAGATATAGTCGTTTCCGCAGCCCTGCATCTTGGTAAATTCCAGTTTCATGCGCTTATCCCTCATTTCGTTTATGTTTACGAGTTCAGTATTGATTTCGCTGTAACGGCTCAGCAAAGCTTCAGCCAGCGCATTTGCCGTATCCAGGGAGGTTAGGCAGGGAATACCCAGAAGACAGGCCTTCCTGCGAAGTTTAACATCATCGTCGGCAGGATTTCTGGCCCTTTTGGAGGTTGATATGATATATGAAATCCTTCCGCTTTCCAAAAGTGTCATGCTGTTTTCCAATGAGTTTTCATGGATTTTGTTGACCGTAACACATGGAAGCCCCGCTTCTGCCAAAACCTTGGCAGTACCGCAGGTTGCGTAAAGTTTAAAGCCCAGGCTGTAAAACTTCTTTGCAATCTCACCTATTTCCCCTTTGTCGCTGTCCCTTACCGTTATGAACACTCCGCCTTTAATCTTCATTTTGTATCCTGCGGCAACAAGGCCTTTATAAAGCGCCTCCCTCAAATTCTTCCCTATTCCCAGCACCTCTCCTGTGGATTTCATTTCAGGTCCGAGATGCAGGTCCAGGTCCGCAAGCTTCTCAAATGAAAACACAGGCACTTTAACCGCCGCATAAGGCGGTACCTTGTATACTCCGCTACCATATCCAAGATCTGAAAGCTTTTGTCCTATGCTGACCCGCGTGGCAAGCTCGCACATGGGAACGCCCGTCACTTTGCTCAGATACGGCACCGTACGGGAAGCCCGGGGATTTACCTCTATAACATACAGATCTTCTCCGACGATTATATACTGTATGTTTATAAGCCCTTTTACATCCAGCGTAAGGCAGATCTTCCTGGTACAGTCCAGAATCTTTTCGGCCATCCTGTCATCCACATGAACCGGAGGATAAACGGCAATGCTGTCGCCGGAATGAATGCCGGATCGTTCAATATGCTCCATTATGCCTGGTATCAGCACATCCTCGCCATCGCAGATGGCATCCACTTCGATTTCCCTTCCGCTTAAGTATTTGTCGATCAAAACCGGATTATCCTGTTTATGGCTGAGTATGATATCCATATATTCATCGATGTCCTCAGGCGAAAAGGCTATGATCATGTTCTGTCCGCCCAGGACATAGGAAGGACGCATCAATACCGGATATCCAAGTTTTTCGGCGGCAAGAAGGGCTTCTTCCCTGGTCATCACGCAAAAGCCCTCGGGCTGCCTGATATCCAGTTCCCTCAAAAATGCATTGAAACGTTCCCTGTCCTCGCAAATATCTATGCTGTCGGCTGACATTCCGATGATGTTCACACCCCGTTCATACAGCTTTTTGGCAAGTTTGATTGCAGTGCCTCCTCCAAAAGCAACGATAACTCCTACAGGGTTTTCAATTTCAACAATGCTCATCACGTCATCAATGCAAACCGGCTCAAAATACAGTCTGTCCGCTGTGTCAAAATCAGTGGACACAGTTTCCGGATTGTTGTTTATTACTATAACTTCATATCCCATCTTCTTAAGGGCATTTACACAGTGCACGCAGGCGTAGTCAAACTCAATGCCCTGTCCTATGCGTATGGGCCCGCTCCCCAATACAACTATGCGTTTCTTCCGGCTTTTTTGAATAAAGGGTAAAGCTTCATTCTCTCCGTCGCCATGTATGGAGTAGAAATACGGTGTTTTTACCTCGAACTCTCCGCCGCAGGTATCAACCATTTTATAAATGAGAGGCTTTTTTGGGGCAGTTTCGTCAATTCCTGCAAGTTTGTAGAGGAACCATCGGTCAATCCTGGTTATTGAATGTATTTCATCGATTGAAATCCCTCTTTTTATGGCTTCGTATACCACAAAAAACCTTTCATCGGTTACTTTATGCAAAAGGTCGTATACCTGGCTGTCGGATAAAGACTTAAGCTTTGGCAGGTTGAGATCCGAAAGCCCTATTTCCGCCCCGCGCACCGCTTTAATCAGAGCGTCTTCAAAAGTATCGGCAATTGCCATGACCTCTCCGGTGGATTTCATCTGGGTTCCGAGTTCCCGCTTGGCATACACGAATTTGTCGAAGGGCCACTTGGGCAACTTCACCGCCACATAATCAAGGGTAGGTTCGAAAGCGGCAAAGGTTTTTTCGGTTACCGCATTGGGAATCTCATCAAGGGTATATCCCAGGGCAATCTTGGTAGCCACCTTTGCAATAGGATAGCCTGTTGCCTTTGATGCCAGGGCTGATGAACGGGATACGCGCGGATTTACCTCTATGACTGCATATTCCATGGAATCGGGATCTAAAGCAAACTGGCAGTTGCAGCCGCCTTCCACACCAAGGGCGTCTATAATGTCCAACGCGGCGCGCCTGAGCATCTGGTATTCCTTGTCGGCCAGGGTGACAGCCGGCGCTATGACAATGCTGTCACCGGTATGTACTCCCACAGGGTCAAAGTTTTCCATGGAGCACACTGCAATGCAGTTGCCTTTCCTGTCCCTCATAACTTCAAATTCAATTTCCTTCCATCCGGCCACCGATCGTTCCACCAGTACCTGGTGAATGGGAGAGAGGGAAAGCCCGTTTCTGACCAACTCCAAAAGCTCATTCTCATTATGGGCAATACCTCCGCCGGTTCCCCCCAGAGTAAATGATGGCCGGATGATAACCGGATATCCGTTTTTCCGGGCAAACTCCATTGCCGTTTCCACATCATCTGCAATAACGGATGGAATTACCGGCTGACCTATCTTTTCCATGGTTTCCTTGAACATTTGCCTGTCCTCGGCCTTATCTATTGCTTCAGGTGATGAACCCAGCAGGCGTATGTTCATCCTGTCAAGAAAACCTTCCCTTGAAAGCTGCATGCAAAGGGTAAGTCCCGTCTGCCCTCCCAGCCCTGACAAAATGCTGTCCGGGCGTTCTTTTTCTATAATCCTCCTTACGGTTGTAAGAGTAAGGGGTTCTATATAAATCCTGTCTGCCATGGAATTGTCGGTCATTATGGTAGCGGGGTTGGAGTTGACAAGCACAACTTCAATGCCATCTTCTTTCAGCACCCTGCAGGCCTGCGTCCCGGCATAATCAAACTCTGCGGCCTGGCCTATGACAATCGGCCCCGAACCTATAACAAGCACTTTCCTTATATTTCTGTCAAGTGGCATACCTGTCAACCTCCCTGATAAACTCATCAAACAAATATCCCGTATCCTGGGGTCCCCCGCACCCTTCAGGATGGAACTGCACCGAGGATATCGGCCTGCCTGTATACCTAATGCCCTCACATGTATTGTCGTTGATGTTCACAAACCAAAGCCTTGCGATTTCCTTGTCTATGCTCTCCATTTTCACCGCATACCCATGGTTTTGGCTGGTTATATATGTCCTTCCGGTTGTTATGTCTTTTGCAGGCTGGTTTGCGCCCCTGTGCCCGAACTTCATCTTTTCGGTCTTAAATCCGAAGGAAAGGGCCAGAAGCTGATGTCCCAGGCATATTCCGAATATGGGGATACCGAGATTTACCACTTCTTTCAGGTTGTTAATGACCCCGGTATTATAAGCAGGATCGCCGGGGCCGTTGGAAAGCATTATGCCGTCGGGATCAATCTCCTTTATCTTTTGGGCGGTAGTGTCGTAAGGCAAAAGTATTACCTTGCAGTCCCTCAGGATAAGCTCCCTGACAATGTTTTCCTTGTATCCGAAATCAAACAGGGCGACGGAGTATTTACCTTCAGGGTTCAGCATCTTTATTTCCCTGGTTGATACCTTTTCCACCGCATCGGTAACCGAGTATGCTTTTATTTTCTCAAGGTCCGCATTTTGGGGATCAGCTGTAATCATTCCGTTCATTGTTCCCTGCATGCGCAGTATTTTTGTAAGTTCCCTGGTATCAATTCCGCAAAGCCCGACGATGTTCTGCCCGGCCAGGAAAGAGTTTATATCGTCCCTGCTTCTGAAATTGGAAGGATTCTGGCACCAGTGCCTTACAATATATCCCCTCACTGCCACATTCCCGCTTTCAAAGTCCTGGGGTATGACACCGTAATTCCCTATAAGGGGAAAGGTTTGCACTACGATTTGCCCGTAATAGCTTTTATCGGTAAGGGTTTCAAGGTAACCCGTCATTCCGGTGGTAAAGACAATTTCGCCTATGACCTCACCTTTGGCACCAAAAGAAAACCCCTCGAAAACTTTTCCGTTTTCAAGCACCAAGTATGCCTTTTCCTGCATTTCTGCTCCTCCGAATCAATTTATTCCGAATATCGGCTCCGGTAATGCCGGTTTCATCAAACCAAGCTTACTGATACCGATTTCATGGATTTCAACTTGATCAGTTTCAACTTGTTAAATTCGATTTATTAATTCAACTTATTAATTCAATTTGTTAATTCAATTTGCAAATTTTTATTTGCGTATTTCAATTTGTTAATTTCAATCTTTTATTTCGATTTATTAATTTTATTTTGATTATTCTCAACCTGATTAATTCTGTTCACTGATTTCAACTTCTCGGCTTAAGTTGATATCTCATCTTAAGTTTCTGTTTCGTTTAGTATTCATAGGTTCTCAATATCTTTTCAGCCACTTCTCTCCTCGTCACCCTTGTGTCCATGGCCTGCTTCTCGATATATCTGTGGGCTTCCGGCTCGGTCATGGAAAAAAGTGAAATCAGGATGCACTTGGCTCTGTCAATAATCCGTATATCCTCGATCTTTTGAATCAGCTTTTTATTTTCGTTCTGTATTGCCTTAATCTTTCTGTGGGTGGCCTGAGCCACTTTCAAAGCATTCCAGAAGAAGGCTTTGCTGATGGGTTTTGCAATGGTTATGACTCCGTATTCTTCCACCCGGTCTGAGATTTCATCAAACAATTCCGCCTTGACCATCAGGATAACTTCACTGGCACCTTTTTCAGCGATGTCACGGGCAAGGCCCTCACCGAACTCATCAGGCAGAGGAGCGTTTATAACGCACAGGTCGAAGTCCTTTTCTATCAGCATACGCCTTGCCTCACCTGCGTTGGAAACGATAGTGATATTCTCAATCGATGCCTGTGTCAAAATTTCAGCAATATGAGCAGCGCCCTTTTCAGAGTGAGATATTATCAATGCTCTGTCCATGGCATCCCACCTTTCCACAAGCCCTGACCGGTACCGTTCAAATCACTTTAAAATAGTTTTCCATAAAGTATGCATGCTTGTCGGCAGCCTGCTCAAAACCCTTAAGTTCCGAGGTTTTTATATTTATATAACTTGTAAGGGCTTCTTCTCCTATAACGCTTTTTACAAAGTCCGATTTTTCGGCAAGTTTGAGGGCTTCCGTAAGATTCCCGGGAAGGCGTGCCAACCTGTCGGTTATGCTTTTGTCCGCTTTATAAAGGTCCACGTTTACGCTTTCAGGCAGGGGCAGGTTGTTTTCCACACCGTAAAACCCTGCACTGATAACAAGAGCAAAAGCAAGGTAAGGATTGGCTGAAGGATCGGGTGATCGCAATTCCATGCGCATCCTTTCACCCCTGACTTCAGGAATACGGACAAGCTGCGAGCGGTTGCCATGAGACCATGAAACGTACTTCGGCGCTTCAAAGGAACCAAAACGTTCATATGAATTGGGCAGAGGATTCAGAAATGCAGTTATTTCAGGTGTTTTTTGAAGCACTCCTGCAATAAAGCTTTCTGCCACCTTCGAATGTTCATCACCGCCAATACTGAATACATTATGGCCGTCTTTTGAAAGAGACAGGTTAATATGCAGCCCGCTTCCGCTTTTATCGGGCAAAGGCTTTGGCAAAAAGGAAGCAAAAAGTCCGTTTCTTGCAGAAATGCTTTTTACCACCTGTCTGAAAGTAACAAGATTGTCCGCGCTGCTTAATGCGTCGGAAAACTTGAAATCAATTTCATTCTGTCCCGGACCCTGTTCGTGATGAGATGTCTCAGGCATTATCCCCATTTCTTCGAGGCAAAGGCAAATCTCCCTGCGGACATTTTCGCCCTTGTCAATAGGCGCCACATCCAGGTAACCTCCGTTGTCAAAGGGAATGGTGGTAGGTTCGCCGTTTTCATCGGTTTTAAAAAGGTAAAATTCGCATTCCGCGCCCACCATGCATGAATATCCATTAGTCCGCACTTTGTCCAGCACCGATTTCAATATCCGTCTTGTATCGCCCCAAAAAGCGCTGCCGTCGGGATTCCTTATATCGCAGTAAAACCGGACCACCCTCCCCTGTTGCGGTCGCCATGGTAAAACCGAGAGCGTGGCAGGATCCGGGAACAAAAACAGGTCCGATTTTGTTATATCGGTAAAACCTCTTATGGCATGGGCATCAAAGGGGATGCCGCGTTCAAATGCTTCCGGAAGCTCGCCTGGCATGATGGAAATGTTCTTTTGCCTTCCCAGCAGGTCGCAAAAAGCAAGGCGGATGAATTTTACATCATTTTCCTTTATGAATTCCAAAACTTCCCTGAAACTTTCTGTCATTTTTGTATCCCTCCAAATCAGGTTTCCTGCTTCTTCATATCATTTTTTCCGGATACAATAGTTCAATTATCCGTATTATTTTTTGGATATAATATCTCACTCATCTGTTTTTTTGCAATACCGTAATATCTTCGTTGCCTAAATTTTTTGCAATAAAGTATTTTTTGCAATAAAGTCAGATTTGTTTTTGAGCAGTACAGTCAGTTTTCTGTATAAAGCTGTTTGTACGGGTTTTTTGCATTGGGCGTCAGGCGGTAAAAGCTTTTGTCCAAAATTTCATCCATGGAAACGCCGAACAGTTCCGAAAACTCAACAAGGTTGTCTTCTATTCTCCTTATATCCTCTCGATCTGCCAGGCTTACGCTTACCTGTTTCGGCAGTTTTTTCGGTTCCTTATTGCTTCTTATGAATATTTCTCCTCCGTGCATTCCCGTTCCGGTAAAGTTTCCGGCGGGAAACTTCTCGGTGCTCAAGCCTAATACGATGATAAGCCCTCCGGCGAGGTATTCCCCCAAAAAGCTTCCGGTACTTCCGCCCACCACTATGACCGGCTTCTTGTCCTTGTACTCCTTCATGTGGATGCCCGTGCGGTAACCGGTATTGCCCTTTACAAAGATTTTTCCTCCCCGCATGGCATAGCCCAGAGTATCTCCCGCATTTCCGTATATGATTATTTTTCCGTCGTTCATGGTATCTCCAACGGCATCCTGGGCATTTCCGTTGACGATTATTGTAGCACCGTCAAGATATTACCCCAAAGCATTCCCCGGTGTACCGTTTACGGTGATGGTCTTTGCTGAAACACCACAACCGATGAATCGCTGACCAAAGCAGTTCTCAATAACGACATCCTCATCGGAGCTGTGTATTCTTTCATTCAGTTCCCTGTATCCTAATTCACAAGCGCTTAATTTCATTTCCTGACTCCTCCCAGTTTTTCAGCCCGTATATCCTTGCCAAAGGCCATGAGTCCGGGCATTTTGCAGATAAGCTCAAAATCCAGCGTGTCAAGGGGTGTTTTTTCCCTGACAAGGGCAGTGTATATGCCTGCCTTTTCAACATTACCCATAAGGATAAATCCATTCAGCCTGTTTTCCGAATAATACAGCTTCTTATAGTTATTTCCGTCGGTTTCAAGATATACTTCTCCTTTATAAGTTCCGGCACTGATGATGTGCTTTCCGAAAAGTCCGATGGCATTCATGGGAATTGCCCTGTCAAATACGAAATCCGCCCCTGACATGTTCATCCCGGCGCACTCCCCCTGCATATATGCGTTGGGGAGCAATGCCATTACCCTGCTTTCTCCGGAAGAAACGTCAATACTTTCGCAGCAGTCCCCTGCTGCAAATATGTCCGGAATGGAAGTCCTGCACCTTTCATCAATGATGATGCCTCTGTTGGTCCTTCCGCCGATGTCTTTTATCAGGGATATGTTGGGCCGCACACCTGCAGCCAGAACAAGCACGTCAAAAGGAATTTCTGTATCATCATCAAGGCGGGCAATTCCGCCATTAAATCCTGTTCCACCGTTAAACCTTGAAAACTGATGTCCTGAAAATTCTTTTACCTGGTGTCCCAGGTAAAACCTGATGCCCTTTTCTTCCAGGTGCCTTTTCATTATCCTTGAGCTTTCTTCATCCAGAATGCTTGACAGCACCCTGTCAGACAAGTCCACGCACGTTATCTCAACCTTTCTTTTGCTTATGCCTTCGGCACATTTAAGGCCCTACAATCAGCACCTTCAAAATTCCCTTCATGTTCTCATTTAACGTATCTCCAAGTGCTTTGGCATCGTCCAGGGAGGTAAATGTGAACCTGTTCCTTACCTCTTTGAGTCCTGGTACAGGCGGAACCACCGGTGATGACCCCGTAGCGACCAGCAGCCTGTCATAAGTCTCATATCCGCCGTCATCAAGGATGACTTTCTTTTCCTTTGGATCTATCCTTACGGCGGTTGTGTTCAATTTAAGTTCACACTGATTTTCCCTGTAAAAATCATCATTCCTGTATTTCATCTTTTCTTCAGTGGTCTTTCCCATAAGCAGATAGGAAATCAAAGGTCTTGAATAGACATGATATTTCTCTTTGCCGACAATTACAATCCTGCCTTCCTTGTCATTCCTTCTGATGGCTTCCACCGCACCTACGGCGGCTATTGAGTTGCCGATAATAACGTACTTCAGGTTACTCACCTCTTTCTTCAAACACGATTGCTCCGTTTGGGCACCCCAGAACACATTGGGGAGTTCCGGCACTTGTTTTTATACAAAGCTCACACTTTTGTACAGCCCCGTCCTCCGAAGGGGAAACTGCGCCATAAGGGCAACATAATATACAGGTGTAACAGCCTATACATCTGTTCCTGTCAATTGTGATGACACCGTCCTTTTTGGTCAGAGCCCCTGTTATGCATCCCTTGACGCACAGAGGGTCGCTGCAGTGGCGGCAAGAAACCGCGAAGCTTATTCCGTCCATTTCCTCAACCCTGATCCTCGGACGGATTTTTATATCCTTTAACGCTCTTGCCATGTCCTTCTCACCTGTA
>JAMNYG010000159.1 GCA_023622945.1 Bacillota bacterium
ACGGTAATCAGTACCGGAATTTTGGTTCCTTTTTTAGAAGAGATTCTGTTTAGAGGCTTAATCTATAATGAACTCAAAGCTTGCCTGCCTGTCAGTGCTGCAGCAGTAATCCAGGCTTTTCTGTTCGGAATATACCACATGAACCTGCTTCAGGCAATATATGCATTCCTGATAGGCCTGGTTCTTGTGTACGTCTGCATAAAAACTGACTCAATTTGGCCGGCAATAGTGCTTCATGCCGGCGTAAACAACACCAGTGTCGTAATGGGCAGGTTAATAAGTGCAGAAACTCTGTACAGTTATGGAATACTATTGTGTGTGATCAGTTTGGCGGTAATGTTTATATCTTTGGTTTTGATATGGAAAAAAACAAAAGCTCACTATATAAGCCTGTAGATGACGGATATTGTAACAACAATTTATATCCTTGACATAATCCCTGCATTCAGACTCTCTTTGAGGATGTTGGATACATAACAATCTTGTTGGGAAACGGAAAACAATGATATTATTATAACAAAGGTACAGGTGATAATTATTTTTGTCAAATCATCGATATAATAAGAAAGGATGATAAATTTGGGGCAGAAATGGTTGCTAACAAACTAAACGAAGACAATAAAAATTATGGAGGAAAGAAGGATACAGACAACATGAAATCAGAAGCGTTGTCAGAAAAATTTGCGGACAGACCGAAGTTTCCAAAAAGAGCGGTGGTAACTGCAGGAATGCCGTACGGCAACAAGGAACTGCACCTTGGCCATATCGGCGGGGTTTTTGTTCATGCTGATATTTTCGCAAGATTCCTTCGGGACCGCATAGGAAAGGAAAACGTGATTTTCATATCTGGTACCGACTGCTATGGTTCACCGATACTGGAAAATTACAGACAGCTGGTTGAAGAAGGTTCCTTCAAGGGCACCATCGACGAGTTTGTAAAGCTTAATCATGAAAAGCAAAAGGAAGTTCTGCAACAATATAACATCAGCCTGAATCTTTTTGCGGCATCAAGCTTTGGCCGGTCTGCAGAAATTCACCGCGAGGTTTCGGATAAGTTCATAAGAGGGCTTTACTCAAACGGTCATCTTGTTAAACTGACCACATCCCAGTTTTATGATCCTGAAGCCGGCGTTTTCCTCAATGGCCGTCAGGTTGTAGGGAGATGCCCTATCGAAGGGTGTCCTTCCGAACGAGGGTATGCTGACGAGTGTTCGTTGGGACACCAGTATATGCCCATAGAACTTATCGACCCAAAAAGTACTCTCACGGGCAAAAAGCCTGAAATGAGGGATGTTACCAACTGGTATTTCAAACTCGATAAGTTCCATGACCTGCTCGTACAGTGGGTTGACAGGATTGAAAAACAGCCCAGCTGCAGAAAATTCGTGATAAAGAGCATCAGGGAGTTTCTTGAACCACCTGTCATTTATGTAAAACGCGATCAGTTTGATCTTTTGGATTCTGTCAGGGGAAAACTTCCCGAACACAGTTTGGTGGATGAAGAGAAGAAGACCTCGGTGACACTGGTTTTTAACAATCTTGAAAGCAGGGAAAAGGCTTGTCAGATGCTTGCCGACAATGGTATACGCTACCGTACGGGTAAGACGCTTGTGCCTTTCAGACTGACGGGCAACGTGGAATGGGGTGTTCCGGCACCTGCCCTTGAAGGTCTTGAAGGCCTGACCATATGGGTTTGGCCTGAGTCCCTTTGGGCTCCCATATCCTTTACCATGACTTACCTTGAGATGAATGACAAGGACAGGGATTCCTGGAAGGATTGGTGGTGCACAAAGGAAGCAAAGGTCTATCAGTTCATAGGAGAAGATAATGTATACTTTTACGGGCCGGCGGAAATGTCAATGTTCATGGCACAGCAAGGTCCGGAGCCTTCTGTTGATCCGCCTGAAGGTCAGCTGCAGTTACCGGAACTTGTAGTAAACAATCATATCCTTTTCCTCAATAAGAAAGCAAGCAGCAGCGGTAAAATAAAACCGCCTACGGCAAGGGACCTTCTTGATTATTATACGCCTGAGCAGCTCAGAGCCCATTTCTTTGGGCTGGGTCTGGGCTTAAGGAGCGTAGGTTTCCAGCCAAAACCTCTTAATCCTGATGCTTCCGAAAAGGACGGCGATCCGGTTCTCAAGGAAGGAAACCTGCTTTCCAACGTATTCAACCGCGCTGTAAGGTCCTGTTTCTATACGGCCCAGAAATACAACGACGGTAAGATACCGGTAAGGGAAATCACCCCCGAAGTGCTTGAGGAATCCCGCAATACCATACTCGAGTATGAAAGGCTGATGTACAATCACGAGTTCCATCTTGTCATGAATCTTATGGACACGTACATCAGGAATATAAACAAATACTGGTCAAAGTACATGAAAGAAGCTGATGAAAAGGACGACAATGAATTAAGAATGCAGGTACTGGCTGATGCATTCCATATGGTCCGTACTGCAGCATCTCTCATGCATCCCATTGCTCCGGAAGGAACCGAAATGATCCGCGAGTATCTGAGATTTGGCGAGGAATTCTGGAACTGGGACAATATATTTGAAACGGTTTATTACTTTATGGATAATCCTCATGAACATAAACTGAAATTCCTTGAACCCAGGGTGGATTTCTTCAAGAAACATCCAAGCCAGATAAAGAAGTAATTTCTGACACATGTGAAGAAGTGCTTTCCGGTACAAGTAAAGAAATAGTTTCCTGGAGGCTGTCTTAAAGGGCAGCCTCTATATTTATGTTTTTTTGGAGAGTACTTTCAAAGTGAGGGAGCATTTTCTCAAGAAATAAAAAGGATTCCTGCCAGGACAAGAAAAAGGAGTATTTCTTCTTATGGCCAAGAGGACTTTTCTTTTAAACTGAAATGAGCATTTCCCATAGGGTGAAAACGCCGGCAGCCGAGCCTGTGAATTCCGGAAAAGAAATAATAAACCATGAAATCACTTGAACTCAGATATGGAAATATTTGTTATTAAAATCAATATATGGTATTATGCGTGTAAAGAATGGGTTTTACAGCGGGTGAAAGGTCGGTTCATATGAAGGGTTTCAGGCTCATATCTGTTATAACGACCTTAGTGCTATGCTCTGCGCTGTCAGGCTGCATCGCATACAGTGCCGATTCAAAGCCTAAAATAGAGGTATCATCATATTTTGAGAAAAATATTGAACTTGAACAGATACCTGAATTTTACCTGCAGGCCGGCTCCGGCAATATTGAAGTATATACCTGGGACAGATATGAAATAAAAGTCGGGGTAAAGCAAAAAATCAGGGGGACTGTTGAAAAAAGCATCCTGGAGAAATGGCTGAAAAATTTCACATTTGAATATACCATTGACGAAAACCGAATCACACTAATATCGGATTATAAGGGCTCGGTCAAAAACCCTGAAGATGCTTGTGTTTACCTGACCTTATACATACCGAAAAAAACAAGGTATATGAACTATAAGCTGGGTGCGGGGAACATAAAGATTCATGATGACATAAAAGGCATACTGCTCATGGACATAGGCGACGCCGGTGTCTGCATAAACAGGTTTGAAGGCCTGGCTCAAATAAATGCCAGAATGGGGAATATAAGCATTGGTGGAGGCAGGCTGACAGGAGAATCAAGTGTTATCACCAACACGGGAAACATCTATATAAAGACCGCACTGGATGAAGACGGCATGTTTGTCTTCCAGACGGACATCGGCAATATTGAACTACACCTGCCTCCGGACAACAAAGTAGGGTTTGAGGCTTTCGGCCTGGTAGAAAACAATGCTTTTGAATCATCGGAAAATCCTGTCAAGGCCAAAGTCAGGAGTAATCTGGGCAAGATATCCATTTCTGCGTATGAAAAGTTTTAGGCATTCCTTGTTCGGAAATGAATCTTTATCAGGTTGTTTTGGTTCGGTGTCCGAAAATGATTCTTATCTTTATTATAAAAACCTTATAATAAACACCTTGTAATAAAAACCTAATAATGAAAACCTTACGATGCGGAAAGTTCTTTGAACATTTGGTAGAAGCACTCTGCAAGGTATGTACCGTCTCCTGCTCCTTTTTGCTTCAATATAAAGGCATCAATTTTTTCCGGGGCGTCATCCTGAGGTGAGGATAACAGAGAGTAAAAGAAATCAATATAATCATTTTCACGCCGGCTGATTTTCTCCAAATCCTTTCTTTGAATATATCTGGTGTTTAGGCTCAGTGCGGTTTTATAATTTTTGGAGAATGCTTCAAGCAGAGGTATTGATAGCTTGGATGATATCTTGCGTATGTCATTCCAGTTGGATGGCGCAAATGAAGATATACGGCGGAATGATGGTATGGTGAAGCAATCAAATTCTTTGTTGCCTGTGAGGGTATTATTGTCTCCGTTTTCAGGAGATTCTGTTTTTTCTCCTTTAATGGAATCTGTTTTTTCTCCATCAAAAGAATTATCTGTATTTAAAATACCATAATGAAAATAATCGTAGTTCTGCTGAGATTCAATAAGCCAGTCAAGGAAACGGAAGAAACTTTCAGGATTTTTGGTGTTGGCGCTTACAACCGCACAGTAATTGTATTCTATGATGTTATTCCATGGATTGGGGGTGCGGTCGGGATAAAGCATGAACATGGTATAGTTTCCTGCATCAACCGTAATATTGCCGTTTGCGAAGAAAAACTCCGCATCCCGGGTAACATAGTCCAATGTGTTCACCACTATCGATGCGTATTTGCTCATGTCATCGGGAATGTTCATGGCAAATCCGAATTCCATCCAGCCGTTTTTTGCCCATGTGCAAAGTTCAAGCATAGCGGTTCTGAACTCAGGAATATTTTCAAGCGGGTAAAATCCCTGGTTTTCTTTTGGGAACAGATCCGTATATATGCCGCCCACATCCATGGGGAGCACGGTAGAGGCTGTGATATAGCCATATTGCTGGGCAAAGAGATCAAAAGGAACATATGAATTGTAATAGCTTTTTTCATAAATACCTACAGGCATATATCCGGGGATAACGCCGTCCTGTTCATTAAAAGCTGAGGCCCATTGAAGGAATCCGGCATAATCTTCGGCTGTTTCTATGGGTTTGCCGTACTTTTCGGCATACTCATTCTTTACCAGGATGGCAAGCTGCCCGGGAATACTGTTATCCCTGATTCCTAAAGTAATGTCGTATATTTTGTCTGAATTGTTCAGTTGATATTTCGAATAATAAAAAGGAGCATTTTTTTCGAAATCTGTTTTAATGTCCCTCACAAGCCCAGGAGATTTTTCCAGGAGGTATCCTGAAATTTCAGCATCGGATTTGAATATCATTACAACATTTTGATGCTCCCTGCAAACTTTCTCACAAAAGGAGATATAGTCATCATAGTTAAAGTAACCTGATTTTTTGGGATAAACCAAGAAATGGAGATTAATACCTTTGCTTCTGAGCCGTTCCTCTGCATGTTCAATATCCTTTACCTGAGAACCCGGAAGAGGTACCACAATGGTTACTTCTTCAAGTTCTTTAAAGTAGTTTTCGATTTCATCAGGTTGGCTTGGATTTTCAGATGCTTTCCTGCATCCCGGCATGCTAAAAATCATCAAAAGTGAAAGGGCAATTGCCAGAAGACTCCTCGGCATGCTTATTCTTCATTCCTTTCTCTTGGCAGAATTATTTGATTAAATTAATTAAGCTCTTTGATTAAGCTGTCTGACAGCTCAACTGCTTTCATCATATGTTTGGTTACCGGAATAAACAGTATCATACAGCTAAGCTATACAAAAGAAACAACAAAGTGTCGTTTTTTATCGCCGTATTCTCACCTGTTTTTTTTCAGTTTTTTATGTTAGAATATCAATGTTTAAAGGTGTTTTAGATTTCTGGGAAGGTTTGGTATGAGGTATGCGTGCATTTATTGCGATAGATTTTTCCAAAGAGCTTAAAAGCGAGATCGCTGCATTTCAGGCATTACTCAGGTCATATGCAGAAAGAGGAAGATGGAAGTACATAGACAATTTCCATCTGACGTTGAAATTTCTTGGAGAAATACCTGATTCTCAGGTAAAGGATATATGCAATGTCATAGATGAGTTATGCAGTATTTCAGAGCCTTTCACCCTGAACATCTCGGAATTGGGCATGTTCCGGGGATCAGGGAATATCAGGGTGTTATGGCTGGGCGTTGGCGGCCAGACCGACAGGCTGCTGAAACTTCAGACAAAGCTTGACATGATGATTGAAACGCTGGGCTTTGAAAGGGAAAAGCGCCCTTTTACTCCTCATATCACAATAGGTCAGGATATTGTATTCGGCAGGGATTTTGATGAGATGAAAAGGTACTTTATGCCTGAGCGTTTTGAAAAAATCAATGTAGACAAGGTGTTTCTTGTAAAAAGTGAACAGATAGGCAATAAAAGAGTTTACACCCCTGTTTACGGAAGCAGCCTCAGGGGGTAGTGGCAGTCTTTCAGCATGTCATGAAACGCTTAAAATAACAATAAACTGTGAGGTCTATGAAACATGAAAAAATCCATAATGTTGATATTGGCAATATGCCTGTTTTTTGTTCCCATAGGCATTAAACTGGCATATTTCTCTGAAGAAACAAGTTCCAAACCGGCAAGTGTTGAAGCAACCCCTCACCCTTCAACTTCCGGAGAGACAGAAGGTGACCCGGAAGATACGCAGCCACATGAACCCTCTGAACAGCCGACAATTCCTGAACCTACTGTTGTGCCCACACCGCAGGAAGAGGACACAACACTCAGGATAATGGCCGTAGGAGATGTATTCCTGGGAAGGGGCGTAGAATACCACCTGACCAAAAACAACAAAAGCTTTAACTATCCGTTTGAAAAAGTACATGACATATTAAAAGAAGGGGACATAATATACTGCAACCTGGAAGCACCATTTACCGACAGCACCCACGGTCTTGCAGGAATAGATGAGGAAGGGGGCAAGTACTGCCTGAAAAACAAGCCCGAGGCTTTTGAAGGTGTAAAATATGCAGGATTCAATCTTGTGAGTCTTGCAAACAATCATATACTGGATTATTATGAAAGAGGATTGTTTGATACCATCAGGCTGTTAGAGGAAAATTCCATTGCTTATGCGGGAGCCGGAAGTGATCTGGATGAGGCGAGAAAACCTGCCATAATAGAGAAAAAAGGTGTAAAGGTGGGAATGCTTTCATATACCGACATGGCTGAAGTCCTGTACAAAGGCAATCCTCCCTTGAGATTTGTTGCCGGTGAGGATAAAGCCGGTGTGGCTCCCCGAAAGCTTGAATATATAAAGGAAGACATAGAAAAGCTTAGAGATAAGGTTGATATATTGATTGTCACGCTTCATTGGGGAGTGGAGTATGAATATTACGTTCTTCCTGAGCAGGTGGAATTTGCGCATCATGTCATGGACCTGGGAGCAGATATAATAATCGGCTCTCATCCCCACCGTATGAAAGGCATTGAAATCTACAAAGGGAAACCCATTGTATACAGCCTCGGCAACTTTATATCGGATCAGAATGATCCCAGGAACCAGGAAGGTTTTATACTGGATTTTGAGTTTGAGAACAAAAAGCTGAAATCTCTTTCAGGCATTCCCTTTACAATATTTCAGAAAATGCAGGTTGTACCGCTGGAAGGAGAAGAGGCGCAAGCCCTGCTTGAAACCCAGCTTGAATGGTCCAGGAAACTGAATTCAAAGTGTTACATCAAGGATAACAGGATAGTGTATGAACTTACGTGACCTGATTAACTGAAACGCTCATTATTTTATGAAGAAACAGCCTGGCTGTGATGATGGTTCAGGCTGTTATGTATATCTGAGGCAGTTTGCATTGCTGATCGGATAAGACCTGATGTATGGTGCCTGGTTATGAAGCTTAAGTTAATGCTGCATGTGACCAACAGATATTGCAGAACGGATTATTGTAATAATCCAGGGCTTTAAAAATAAATAAAAGTATGGTTATGGAAAGGCGTGATGTATGATGAAGAAACAGGAAGACGTATTGGAAGAAATATGCGAGGTGGGAAGGAGGCTCTACAATAAAAATTTCGTTGCAGCCAATGACGGAAATATCAGCGTAAAGGTCGGAGAGAACGAAATATGGGCTACACCTACAGGCGTAAGCAAGGGATTCCTCACTCCCGACATGCTTGTGAAGGTGGACATGGAGGGAAATGTACTTGAAGGCACATGGAAGGTGACTTCCGAACTGCTCATGCATCTGAGGGTTTACAAAGAAAGGCCGGATGTAAATGCCGTGGTCCATGCCCATCCTCCATATGCGACTACATTTGCGGTGTGCGGGATTCCGCTGGACAAATATATAATCCCTGAAAGCATACTGATTCTGGGACATGTGCCGATAGCACGGTATGGAACCCCGGGAACCCAGGAGGTACCGGATGCGGTGGCAGAAGTCATTAAAGATTGCGATGCCATACTCCTTGAGAACCACGGAGCACTGACATGCGGGCATGATTTGTTCAGCGCATACTACAAAATGGAAAGCCTTGAGTTTTATGCCCAGATAAGTTTCAATGCAAGGTTTTTGGGAGGAGCAAGGGAGCTTTCCGACGAAAACCTGAGAAAGCTTATGGAGCGCAGGGAAAAAGCAAATTTGCCCGGAAGACATCCTGGTATAAAGTATAAAAATATATAAACCGGGAGGTATGAAAAATGCTGAAACTGCTGGCTATGGATTATGGGGCAAGCAGCGGCAGAGCGATACTGGGAAATTTCGACGGAGAAAAACTTTACATGGAGGAAATCCACAGGTTTCCCAACCATCCGGTTAACGTCAACGGAAGCCTTTACTGGGACATCCTGAGGCTTTTCCATGAGCTGAAACAGTCAATTATAATGTGTGTCAAAGCAGGTAATCGGGATCTAAGCAGCATGGGAGTCGATACGTGGGGTGTCGATTTCGGCTTGCTGGACAGATCAGGAAAACTTTTGGGGAACCCTTTCCATTACCGGGACGGCCGAACCGAAGGAATAATGGAAAAAGTTTTTGATATTGTTTC
>JAMNYG010000048.1 GCA_023622945.1 Bacillota bacterium
AGGTTAGTCAACTATCACGGGTGTTAAAGAACATAAGAAACAGTGGTTATATACTCTAGGCTACTTACATTCGGGGTGAGCTCTGCAATATTTAAACCTACAACAAATTGAAACCGCCATCCGTTAAAATCTGCGTTGATTTTACTTAAATGCATATGTTATAATATTTAGCAAACAATATCACAAAAGCCATGAAGGAGAAAAGTAGACGCCCGTACACATCATCAAGAGAGAGAGTACCTTAGGCTGGGAGTACTCTCATGATGTTGGCCGTTGAAGTTCCCTCCGGAGCTGCATCCTGAACCGATAGTAGGAGATGCCGGCAGAAGCCGTTATACTTCCAGGGGATATTGCCCGTGTCAGGCATTACATAGGCAAGGTCCCTGTGAAACAAGAGCCTGTCGTATTATGTACGGCAGGAATCCGGGTGGTACCGCGAAGGATGCCTTCGTCCCGTTGAGTGGACGAAGGCTTATTTTATATCTGGACATTTATATAAATACCTGCATTTGAACATCAAAGCAGGAGGAAGAATGTTAAAACTTATTTAACGTAAGAGACATAGTGTTAAAACTAATTTAAAGTAAGAGAAAGAATGCTAAAACTCATTACAGTAAGAGAAATAATGTCAGAACTTATTAAGACATGAAATCTGTTTAAGAATCTGTCTAAGACATGAAACATATTTAAGACATAAAACCTATTTAAGACGGGAGGAGTATTCAGCAATGAAAGACCAGCTTATGGAAATAAGGAAAAAAGCTGAGGAAGAGCTTTCAAAAGTTCAATCCATGCAGGAACTGGAGAGCCTGAGGGTAAAATACCTCGGCAAAAAGGGACAGCTGACTTCAGTGCTGAGGGGCATGGGAGCCCTGCCTGCAGAGGAAAGACCTGTGGTGGGCCAGTTGGCTAATGAGATCAGGGAATTTATTGAAAGAACTTTGGAAGACTCAAGGCAAAACCTGATGAGAAAAGAACGTGCCCTTAAGATGGAACAGGAGGCAATTGATGTCACCGTTCCCGGAAAACGCAGGTTTCTTGGTAAGAAGCATCCATTGAGCATAGTTATGGATGAGATCAAGGAAGTCTTTTTGGGAATGGGTTACGAGATAGCCGAAGGACCTGAGGTTGAACTTGACTATTATAACTTCGAGGCTCTTAACATTCCCAGGAACCATCCTTCAAGAGATGTGCAGGATACTTTCTATATCGATGAAAACGTCCTGTTAAGGACACAAACTTCTCCGGTACAGATAAGAGTTATGGAGAAGAAGAAGCCTCCAATTAAGATAATCTGCCCCGGAAGGGTTTATCGCTCTGATGCAGTTGATGCAACTCACTCACCGATATTTCACCAGGTTGAAGGGCTTGTAGTGGATAAGGGAGTAACCATGGGAGACCTGAAAGGTACCCTCCAGGTTTTTGCAAGAAGCCTGTTCGGTGAAAAAACTGAAATCAGGCTGAGACCCCATCATTTTCCGTTCACCGAGCCCAGTGCAGAAGTGGATGTATCCTGCTGGACATGCGGCGGAAAAGGATGCAGGGTTTGCAAAGGCGAAGGCTGGATTGAAATACTGGGAGCGGGTATGGTTCATCCCAAGGTCCTGGAAGTCTGCGGTATAGACCCTGATGTATACAGCGGGTTTGCATTTGGCCTTGGAGTTGAAAGAACGGCCATGGGTAAGTTTAATATTGATGACCTGAGGTTGTTCTATGAAAATGACGTAAGATTCCTCAGACAGTTCTGATCCTGCTCATCATAAGGCTGAAACAGGAATCCAGATATTCAGGCTGAAACAGGAACCCAAATATTGAAAGGAGCGATGATGAAATCATGAAAGTACCTCTTGGCTGGCTAAAGGATTACGTTGATATAGATGTAAGCGTAAAAGAATTTGTGGATGCCATTACCATGTCAGGATCCAAGGTGGAAGGAATTGAGGACCTGGGTGAGGAAATAAGCAACGTGGTGGCAGGCAGGATAGTATCTCTTGAAAAGCATCCCAATGCTGATAAGTTGCAGGTGGCGCAGGTCGATGTAGGAAACGGTACCATCCAGGTAATCACCGGAGCCCAGAACATAAAAGCAGGCGACTATGTTCCTGTGGCACTGCACGGTTCCACCCTCCCGGGAGGAGTGAAGATCAAAAAGGGGAAGATCAGAGGACTTGAGTCAGAAGGAATGATGTGCTCCATACAGGAACTGGGCCGCACCAGGGAAGACTACCCTGATGCAGCGGAAGATGGAATTTTCATTCTTGAAGGAGAACCTGAGGTGGGCAAAGATATAAAAAGTGTTCTCGGGCTGGATGAAACGGTTATGGAATTTGAAGTTACATCCAACAGGCCTGATTGCCTGAGCATTTTGGGGATAGCCCGCGAGGCGGCGGCAACCCTTAAAACCCGGCTGAAAAAGCCTGACATCAGGGTGAAGGAAGAAGGGGACGAGGCGTACAAATATGCATCCGTAGAAATAAAAGATCCGGACCTCTGCCCAAGGTATGCGGCAAGGATTGTAAAGGACGTGAAAATAGGGCCCTCTCCAAAATGGATGCAGAACAGGCTTAAGGCTGCAGGGGTAAGGCCTATAAACAACATAGTGGATATAACCAACTATGTAATGCTTGAACTCGGGCAGCCAATGCATGCTTTTGATCTTGAATATATTGAAGGAAGAAAAATTGTAGTAAGAAGGGCTCAGGACGGAGAATCAATGAAAACCCTGGATGACCAGGAAAGGAAGCTTGATTCATCCATGCTTGTAATAGCTGATGCTGTAAAGCCTGTAGCCGTTGCTGGAGTCATGGGCGGTGCAAACTCTGAAATTTTACCCGATACAAAGATCATCCTTTTTGAATCGGCGAATTTCAACGGAGCATCCGTCAGGCTGACTTCAAAAAAGCTTGGGCTCAGAACCGAAGCATCCAGCCGTTTTGAAAAGGGGCTTGATGCTGAAAATGTAATTATTGCGGTTAACAGGGCTGCACAGCTTGTAGAGGAACTTGGGGCAGGAACGGTTTGCAAAGGCATAATAGACTGTTATCCCGTAAAAATCCAGCCAAGAAGCATAAAACTTAATCCTGACAAAATAAACCGTTTCCTTGGCACATCCATCTCCACTGAAGAGATGATAAATATCCTCCGCTCTCTGGAGTTTGATGTAGATGAGGAGAACCTGATGGTTAATGTGCCCAGCTTCAGGGCCGATGTGGAAAGAGATGCCGACCTGGCTGAAGAAATAGCCAGATTCTACGGATACAACAATATTGAAGCAACCTTGCTGTCCGGGAAAGCCACCACCCAGGGAAGGAAGACCTTTAAGCAAAAGGTCGAGGATATTGTTAAAAACACCATGATTTCGTGCGGCCTGTCGGAGATCTATACTTACTCCTTCACAAGCCCCAAAGTATTTGACCTGCTGAGGCTTCCCAAGGACAGCCAACTGCGCAGGGCTGTTGTAATATCCAATCCTCTCGGGGAAGATTACAGCATTATGAGAACCACCACCATACCCGATATGCTTAATGTAATAAGCACCAACTACAACAGAAGGGTGGATGAAGCAAGGTTATTTGAGCTTTCATATGTATATCTGCCCAAAGACGGATGTGAGGAATCCTCCCAATCGGATGGTATGCTGGATCCGGTCAAAAAGGCGCTAAAAGATCTTCCTGAAGAAAGAAGCGTCCTTACACTGGGCATGTACGGAAATACCGATTTCTATGAAATGAAAGGCATTGTTGAAGAGCTGTTGTCGGTTTTGGGCATCAGGGAATATGAGTTTGTACCTGAAAAGAATTCTCCTGAGTTCCACCCTGGAAGGACTGCCAGGATTCTCATAAAAGGACAGCCGGTAGGGATAATAGGTGAAATCCATCCGGAGGTGGCTGAAAACTTCGAGACTCCCGAAAGGACATATGTCGGGATGATAGAAGTGGCTCCGCTGGTAAATAATGCAGTTATGGAAGTAAAATACAGGCCTCTTCCCAAATTCCCTGCCGTGACAAGAGATATCGCCCTTCTTGTCAGGGACGAAATAATGGTAAAGCAGATAGAGGACGTAATCGTGCAAAAGTCCGGAAGACTTCTGGAAGATGTAAAGCTGTTTGATATATATAAGGGCAAACAGGTCCCTGAAGGAATGAAGAGCGTAGCATTCTCCATTACGTTCAGAGATGAAGAAAAAACTCTTACAGATGAGGAAGTAAACAAGGTGATGGACAGAATACTGGAAGCTCTTAAGACCGCACTGGGTGCCGAACTGAGGTAGTATTGAAGGAAGCAGGTTTCCGGTAAGTTAAAAACCAGCAAGATCAAGGAATTTAAAATGCCGGCAGAGTAAGCAGGGTAATGGGATTTAGAATACCGGCAAAGCAAGCAAGGTAATGAGACTTAAATACCGGAAAAGTAAAAAGATGGCTAAAATAATAAGGAGGGATACTGCGTTTTCGTTCCCTCCTTGTTTATTTGCCAGAATGCAGCTTCTAAATCTCCCTTAATGGCAGCCTTTAATGGCTGAGAAATTTAAATTAATCAACAAGACCTTTTTTGCCCAGCCAGAACAGCGCCAAGAAACCTGTGAAAAAGGCTGCGACTGAGGCAACAAGCAGCATACCCTGAGGTATGCCCGGAAACACTGATACCAGAGAACCTGCCACAAAACCGGTTATGAGCATGTATGTTTTTCCGGGAAATCTATGTAAAAGCTTTTCTATTATCTTGGTTGTGCCCAGGGTGCCTGCAACTACCCCAAGTCCGATTGGGATAAGGAAGTAAACATTAAAACTGTTGATGGCGCTGAGGGTTACATCGTACAGCCCTAAAGCCAAAAGCATGAATGAACCGCTTATTCCCGGCAGAACCAAAGCTATGGCTATGATTATCCCTGCTATAAACAGGAAGATCATGCCCAAAATGTCTCTTGAAGTGGCCATGTTGATTATGGCTTCCGGCTCGTAGGACATGAGCAAAACTATCAGGAACCCCAGTATCAGGAATATGAAATCTGAGTAACCTTTCTTGTCGGAGGTCAGGGATTTCTGCACCAATACCGGCAGTCCGCCCATAATGACTCCCATAAATAAAAACTGCATGACATGGGGGTACCTGGTGATGGCATTTTCCAACAGGCGGCTGAACAGCAACACTCCTGAAACCACCCCAAGTCCCACGGATATTAAAAAAAACGTGTGTTTCTTCCAATTCTCAAAAAATGAACCTACTGCATGAATCAAATCATCGTATATGCCCATTATAATGGCCATCGTACCGCCGCTTGCACCCGGAATCAGAGTGGCGACTCCCACGGCTATGCCTTTTAAAAAGTTTTTCAGGATATTCACTTGATCACTCCCAGAGTAAAATTTTTTGTCTGATCTTGTTAAACACCGGCAGAAATTCTCACCGGGTTTATACTCAATATTATCAAATATAAAGTTTTAAAGCCTGTAGCTATAATATAGCATACAGGAATACATTGCAAGGCTGATTTGCACAAAATTGTCCTGCGGGAAGTCAAGGTTATCAGCGTAGTCATAATGATTATGCAAAAAGTATTGACAATGGTAAGGTTTTTATTAATGATGAAGCTATAGGAACATTTAAGATTTAAACACCAATACCAAAGGATATGAACCTAAGCATCCGGTTATGACGGATTATTACAACAGAAACGGAGAAATGCGTATATGAGAATGATATCATGGAACGTTAACGGATTCAGAGCCTGCCTGAAAAAGGGGTTTGCGGATTTTTTCGGTGAAATAGACTCAGACATATTTTGTGTCCAGGAAACAAAAATGCAGGAGGGGCAGTCGGATTTTTCCCCCGAAGGATATTATCAATACTACAACAGCGCCCGGAAGAAGGGTTATTCGGGAACTGCGGTTTTTACAAAGATAAAGCCGTTATCCGTTACAACGGGAATGGAAGGAAAGTATGATGATGAGGGCAGATTAATAACCCTTGAATATGATAAGTTCTTTCTTGTTAACTGCTATGTGCCCAATTCCCAGCCGGAGCTGGTAAGGCTTGATTACAGGATGAAGTTCAACGATGATTTGAGGGAATATCTCTGTAAATTAAAAGAAAAAAAACCGGTTATTTTATGCGGAGATTTAAATGTAGCCCACAAAGAAATAGATCTGAAAAACCCGGCCAGCAACATACATAATCCCGGATTCACCGTTGAGGAAAGGGAGAAGATGACCGAACTTTTGTCATCGGGATTTGTGGATACCTTCAGATATCTGTATCCTGATCTTGAAGGGATATATACATGGTGGTCATACAGGTTTAATGCCCGCTCCAGAAATGCAGGGTGGAGAATTGACTATTTTGTTGTATCGGAAGATATCGCAGACAGGATAAAGGAAGCCACGGTTTACATGGATGTCCAGGGTAGCGACCATTGTCCAGTAGGGCTTGAAATAGATTTATAACAGCAGTCTTTACGACTTGCTTCAATATTCCATTGCATATCATTTCCCAATAAATCTGAAAACAGTTCAAATTCAAATACCGGCAAAGATTTGTAGCATCAGATTGACAGCACGCCGGTGTTTGCTTATGATGAATGCAGTAAGAAATTAACAGCAATGCAGGTGAATTCGGTGAAAAAGAGGTGCGGTTATGGCAATGACGGTCCAGGAAATTATAGACCTGATAATGAAGGAGATACCCGGGGAGAGAAGGCAGGATACGGTGGATACCTTAAAGACGGGAAATCCTTCTCAGACGGTTACGGGTATTGTTTCTACATTTACAGCCACCATTGAAGTCATAAGAAAGACCATAGAGATAGGAGCAAATTTAATAATCACACATGAGCCTACTTTTTATAACCACAGGGACTTAACGGAACATTTGGCCGGGGACAAGCTTTACAAATACAAAAGAGCTCTTCTGGATGATAACGGGATAGCCGTATGGAGGTTTCATGATTACTGGCATCAGTATGTCCCGGATGGCATTGTCAAAGGAATGATTGAGGAGATAGGCTTTGAGGATTACAGTTTTTCAAAGTACGGATGCCGGTTTAATTTTAAAGAGATGACACTGGAAGAACTCGCAAAGTATTTTAAAAATAAACTTGAAGTGCCCGGAATAAGAATGGTGGGCAATCCTTCGATGAAATGCAGAAAGGCTGTGCTTATAGTGGGAGCTGTAGGAGGAGAATTCCAGCTTGAGTGTGCAGCCGATAGTGACGCAGATGTGTTCATCGTGGGTGAAACCGTGGAATGGCAGGTATGTGAATATTTCCGCGATTCCAATGCAGCCGGAATGAATAAGGCCCTCATAATACTGGGGCATGCATGCAGTGAGGAAGCCGGAATGAAGTATTTCGTCCAGTGGCTGAAACCCAAAGTCGGAGGAATACCGGTAATGTTTATCCCTGCAGGAGATCCTTTAGGATATGTATGAAGGATGAGACACCTTAAGAAGCAGATCAAGACAGATGTATGGGGATACTTTCTTACTTCGAATAATTACTTCGCAGCTTGAGAAGTATCCCCATACCAATTACAGCTGTTCTTTAGCCATTGCTATAAGCCTTCTTACCATTTCACCGCCTATGGGACCACCCTGCTGACCGTTGATCCTGGCAGGAACGTCGCCTTTATAGTGGTCGTTATTTTCCTTTACATATTGAAGAAGTCCCAGTTCCTTTGCAACTTCCATCTTGAAATTTGTCATGGCATCCCTGCTTTCAGGGACCAGAAGCCTGTTTCTGCCGGGCATTGTGTTTCACCTTCTTTCCGTAGTAGAGTCTTTTCTTAAATAAACCTTTCAGAACAAATTAATGGAAAATGTTTAAAAAACTTATGTTTTCGTAATATGGCTTATATGCAATATTATTGTTTACTGTTAGGTGGTTTTTTTGCATATTAAATTATGCATGTGCAGGCAAAAAAAGCCGGGAATTAATTTAACATTACAAAAAGGTTACATTTAAGAAAGTGATTGACATTGTTTTCAGGCATGGATTATAATGAAAGTTGTCATGCTGAAAGAAAGGAGGGAGCAGGCCAAATGTTGACAGTAAGAATAGAAACAAGGGACAGAAAATGTGATAACGCTAAAACTGATGTCTTGGTTTTGAAAGGCTCACCCTCCGTCTTTTATACCGGTGAAAAATCTGCCTGATGAAATTTTGTCCTGATATAAACGGCCGGGATCCGAGGGGGTTCCGGCCTTGTCTTTGTCCCGGGAAGTCTTTACTGCCTTGAGCATCGCCTGTGTAAACCTGCGTTGTATTGACAGTCATACATATTGTGTGATAATGGAATTGGCATTATCCTGGGAGTTTTCTGTCTTAGCTGATATTTCTGGGAGGGATAGTGTTGAGGAACTTTGCGAGAGTTATGGGCTTGCTTAAGCCATATGCGTTTTCATCGGCTCTTGCTTTCCTTATGATGGTTTTATATACCGCCGCAGACTACATTGCTCCTCTGCTCTTAAGAGAGGCAATTGACAACGGTATTGCAAATAAGAACATGGCGGTGGTAAGCAGGACCGTAATAATAATGGCTGTCGTGGTGTTAATAAGATCCGTTTTTGCGTATCTTCAGGGCTATTTTATGGAAAGAAACGGACAGAAAATAGCTTATGGAATAAGAAACAAGCTGTATGTCCAGCTGCAAAATTTGTCTTCCGGTTTCTTTGACAGACAGCAAACCGGACAGATAATGTCCAGGATGACCGGAGACGTTGATTGTATAAGAGAATTTTTGGGCTATGGTTTTGTGAACCTCCTTATGTGCCTGTTGAACTTTTTGGCTACAATAGGCATATTTATCTGGATGAGCTGGAAACTTTCCGTGCTGGTGCTCCTGCCGACGCCCATCCTGATTACTGTGATATTCATGTTCGGCAGGAAAATACACCCTGCATGGGAAAGGGTAAGGGAACAGATGGGCAAGCTTACCACGGTTCTGCAGGAGAACATATCCGGGATAAGGGTGGTAAAGGCTTTCGCCAGGGAGCCCCAACAGATTGCCAAGTTTAACCATGCTAACCTGAGCAATTACGATGAGAACATTAAAAGAGCAAGGGTTGAGGCCAATGCCTTCCCGTTCATGGAAATACTGGGGGGCATAAGTTTCCTGGTGCTTGCATGGGTAGGAGGTTATTTTGTAATCTCAGGGCAAATTTCGGTGGGAACGTATACAGCTCTGCAGTGGTATGTATGGGGACTGGTCTGGCCCATACGCTTTTCAGGATGGCTGGTAAATGTAATGCAGCAGGCATTGGCGGCAGCACCCCGCGTTTTTGAGATTTTGGATGCCAAACCGGATGTGACAAACAAACCCGATGCCATACCATTGCCGGAAGGTAAGGGCCATGTGGTGCTTAAAAACGTAAGCTATAATTTCCCTGACGGACAGCCGGCGTTGAAAAACATAAACCTGGATGTCAAGCCCGGAGAAATCATAGCCATCATAGGCGGAACAGGATCAGGAAAGAGCACTTTAATAGGTTTGCTTCCGAGGTTTTTTGATCCTACCGAGGGAAGCATTTTAATCGACGGAGTGGATATAAGGGATGTAACGCTGGAGAGCCTGCGCTCAAATATAGGAATGGTTATGCAGGAAACATTCCTTTTTTCGGATACGCTGCGCGAGAACATAGCCTACGGGCGTCCGGATGCTACACAGGAGGAGATTGAGAAGGTTGCCAAAATGGCGTGCATACACAATTTTATAATGTCCCTTCCTGACGGGTACATGACAAAGGTGGGAGAAAGGGGAATCGGCCTTTCGGGAGGACAAAAACAGAGAGTTGCCATTGCAAGGGCTCTGCTTATGGACCCCAGGGTTCTGATCCTTGATGAAGCTACGGCAAGCGTAGATACTGCAACCGAAAAGGCAATACAGGAATCCCTCAAGGAAGTAATGAAGGGAAGGACAACTTTTGTCATAGCCCAGCGCCTTTCAACCATCAAAAACGCTCACAGGATAGTTGTAATGGAGAACGGCGAAATTGTGGAGATGGGAACCCACAGCGAACTGATGAAGAAAAACGGTTATTATGCAAGGCTGTATGAGCTTCAATTCAGGCATCAGGAGGCTCTTGAGACTGCGTAACGGCCCGTATCTCCGAAGAAACAGACAGAGGGAGGCTAATTCATGGCGGATAAGTATGATCTTGATGAAGAATTAGAGGAAAAACCGTTTGACTTAAAGCTTTTCCTCAGGATGATGGGTTATTTTAAAACTTATGGCAAGGAAATTTCAACAGTTGCTTTTTTGCTCATCCTGAACCTCGTGGTTGGATTGCTTGATCCAATCCTTATAAAAATAGCAATAGACGACGGAATAATGAAAAAAAACGCCCTGGTGGTAACAAGGATTGGTATAGCCCTGTTGGTGCTCTATGGAATCAGTTTTGTGGCAAATTATTACAGGATAAGGCTGATAAACAGAACCACCCAGGGACTGATATATGACATACGCAAGCAACTGTTTGAACATATACAGACATTGTCCTTCCGGTTCTTCGACGGAAGGCCTGTCGGGAAGATCATGTCAAGGGTGACCAATGATGTCCAGGCAATAAGTAACCTTATGGGAAGCGGAATTGCCACCATGATAACCGACGTTTTGATGCTGCTGGGCATTCTTGGTGTCATGTTCTATCTGAACTTCAAGCTGACTTTCATGGCAATCTCCGTAATACCGTTGCTGCTGATTTTGCTTACCCAGTTAAAACCCCGGAGTGAAAAGGCCTGGACGGAAACAAGGAAAACAATGGCCAACATTAATGCAAATGTAAATGAAACACTTCAGGGTATAAAGGTTATTCAGGCTTTTTCACGCCAGAAACACAACATTGAGAAGTTTGAAAAAATAAACATGGAAAATTATAAGTCAAACGTGAAGGCAATTATAATAGAATTATTCATGTGGCCTTCGGTTGAACTGATAGGAATGCTCGGAACATGTGTGGTGGTATGGTTTGGCGCCAGACAGGTCATCAGCGGAGAATATTCAATAGGAACAATTATAGCTTTCACCAATTATGTATGGAGATTTTGGGCACCCCTTAGCGCCATAAGCAGGGTTTACAGCCAGATATTAAGCGCCATGGCGTCAGCAGACAGGATATTCCATATACTGGATACGTCTCCAGAGATAAAAGATGCTCCTGATGCCATAGAACTGGACGATATTGAAGGCCGCATAGAATTCAGAAACGTAACCTTCGGTTACAACCCGGATGAGAGAATGGTGCTTCACAATATTTCCTTTACAGCGGAACCCGGGCAGATAATTGCTTTGGTTGGGCCGACAGGAGCGGGTAAGACCTCCATAATAAACCTTCTCATGCGCTTCTATGATCCCGTGGAAGGAAGCATACTTGTAGACGGCCATGACATAAGGGATATAAAAATATCGTCCCTCAGGCGCCAGGTAGGAATGGTGCTGCAGGATTCATTCATCTTCTCGGGTACAATTCGTGAGAATATATTGTTTGGGAAACTTGACGCCACGGAGGAAGAGATAATAGAAGTATCGAAGGCTACCAAAGTACTCGATTATGTAGAGAGATTTCCCCAAGGGTTCGATACCGAGGTGGAGGAAAGGGGAGCAAGGCTTTCGGCAGGACAAAGGCAGCTGCTTGCCTTTGCCAGGGCACTGATTGCTCAGCCCAGGATTCTTATACTTGATGAAGCAACTTCAAACGTAGACACCGAAACCGAGAAGCACATTCAGGAGGCAATAAAGACGCTGTTCTCGGGAAGGACTTCCATCGTCATAGCTCACAGGCTTTCTACCATAGAGCACGCAGACAAGATACTGGTTATAGATGAAGGAAAGATAGTGGAGGAAGGCACTCATACTGAACTCCTGGAAAAGAAGGGCGTTTATTATAATCTTTACCTCAAACAGTTCCGGGACGATGACGACACAGACGCCGAAAGCATAATCGTGTAAGGTAAAAGCCAGGCTATTCCCGTTAAATTGAATATGGTGCCGGGATACTGTGAGCGTATAATCCCCCTTGACAAAAGGGGGATTTTTTTGGTTTTTTTGTTGAAGATTTTCTGCGAACTTTGGTATAATTTGTTGCAGAGTTGAGGTTATGTAAAGTATTGATATGCAAATCATATTATAAAACAGCTTGAAATACGATTTGAGATACAACTCAGGAGGACTTTACAACTTACGAAAATTTTGATTATTAACTGTTAGGGAGGCCTGCACATGCAGAAACTGAAATTTGACTATTCAAAAGCAACAGGATTCATTACCGAAAATGAAATAATGAATTTGGACGGTTTTGTAAAAGCTGCCCATGAAATGATACACAAAAAATCAGGCCCCGGAAATGATTTTCTCGGCTGGGTTGATTTGCCCGCTGTATATGACAGGGAAGAGTTTGAAAGGATAAAGGCTGCCGCACAAAAGATTAAATCCGATTCGGATGCTCTTGTGGTAATAGGAATAGGAGGTTCATACCTGGGAGCAAGGGCAGCCATTGAGATGCTGTCTCATTCTTTCTATAATGTTCTGCCCAAATCCAAAAGAAAAACGCCTGAGATTTATTTTGCAGGCAATAACATAAGTTCCACGTATCTGGCCGACCTGCTGGATATACTTGAAGGCAAGGAAATTTCGGTAAATGTGATATCCAAGTCAGGAACCACCACCGAACCGGCAATTGCATTCAGGATATTCAAGGAATACATGGAACAAAGGTACGGCAAGAAAGGCGCCCGGGAGAGAATATATGCCACAACCGACAGGTCCAGGGGCGCTTTAAGAAAGCTTGCTCAGGAGGAAGGATATGAAACCTTTGTTATCCCCGATGACGTAGGAGGAAGGTATTCTGTCCTTACAGCGGTTGGGCTTTTGCCAATAGCGGTTTCCGGTGCTGATATAGACAGGATAATGCAGGGTGCTGCCGATGCAAGAAGTCTTTACAGCAATGAAAATCTTGCAGACAATGACTGCTACAAATATGCTGCAATAAGGAATATACTTTACCGTAAAGGGAAAATAACTGAGATAATGGTTAATTACGAACCTGCCCTCCATTATTTTACTGAGTGGTGGAAGCAGCTGTTCGGCGAAAGTGAAGGGAAGGATCATAAAGGAATATTCCCTGCAGGAGTGGATTTTACAACAGACCTGCATTCAATGGGACAGTACATCCAGGAAGGAATGAGAAATATATTTGAGACGGTAATAATGGTTGAAAAATCCCGGAAGCCTGTACTCATAAAAGAGGAGAAAGATAACGCGGACGGGTTGAATTTCCTTGCAGGAAAGGATATGGATTTTGTTAACAAGAAAGCCTTTGAGGGAACGCTCCTTGCTCATGCTGACGGAGGAGTGCCGAATTTGGTACTTACGGTGCCCGAGCTGAGCGAATACTATTTCGGCAGTATGGTTTATTTCTTCGAAAAGGCCTGTGCCATAAGCGGATATCTCATGGGAGTCAATCCCTTTGACCAACCGGGAGTTGAAGCGTATAAAAAGAACATGTTCGCGCTTCTGGGCAAGCCGGGGTACGAAGAAGAAAAAAGGAAACTTGAAAGCAGGCTGTAATGCGCATAATAAATAATAACTGTTTCTTTGGGTTCCCTTAAGCCGTCAGGGCATGTGAAATACCGTGATTTCAGGCCGTGAAAGAAATCGTAAAGGAACGCATACATTTCCGAGGCCACGGCTTATGTAAACAGTAATACCGTTTACCCTGTGAAGGCCTCGCTGTATGCCTCTTTTGCAAAGCTTGTCTTCGCGAAGAACCCTGAATTCAAAATTGAAAGGTGCCCAGATCTGACCTCCGTGGAAGTGCCCGCATAAGAGATAATCCACGCTTCCCCCGGGCATTTCCAGGACCAGGTCAGGGTTATGAGTAAAAGCAATGTTTGTCGCCCCTGGATCATTGCAGTTTTCCAGAGCTTTTGAAATATCGTGCCGCAATGAGCGAAAATCCCCTATGCCTATGATGTTATATTTTTTTGAATTTTTCTCAATGCATATGGAACGGTTATGAAGAACAACAGCACCGGTTGATTCTATGGAGTTAATAAAACCGTCCAAAGCTTTTTGATTGCCCTTGAATGCCTTGTAGTCATGGTTGCCCAAACACAAAAGAATTTGATGTTTTCCCTTTATTGAATTCAGAAAGTCCAAAAATGCAGGAATGTGAGACACTCTATCGATGTAATCGCCTGTGATTATGACAAGGTCAGGTTTTTCGGTTTCTATAACCTTCCTCACCTTTGAAGGTGAAACTTTCAGCAGGTTTATATGGATATCCGAAATCTGGATTATTTTAAGTGCCTTGCTGCTGTCAGTGAATTTTACATGTTCGACTTTTACAAAACCCGCCTCAAATCTCATATATGCCAGTATCAGTAAGGTCAGGGCAAGAAAACCATATAAAAAGATCATTATGTTTCCTCCAAAGCATTATTGAGTCTTCAGGCATTAGTTATTAATATTTTTTTAAACGTCAGTTATGTATATTTTCCAAAATTTAATTGTGTAAATTTGTCCACGTATTAATTATATATATTCTTCTGCCAAAGGTTTATTTGGGTCTATAAAAACTAATTATATACTTTGCCTGGCAAATATCAAGGCTGACTGGCAAATATTAAGAAGTCAAAGGGAAAAAGCAATTGTTTGTATGAAACCTGAATTTCTGGTAAAATCATTTAAAGGACATCATTCGGGAATTTATCGGTTAGCAGTCATTACAGGTTAAAACGTATGTAGTGATTTTTAGGCCCACTGAAACGTATGCTATGGTTTTAAAGCCGGCTGTAAAGCATACGATGGCTTTCAGTGAACTGACCTGCAATTGCGGTCAGAGTCAGTCAATCAAATTATCGGCAGGTATATTCATCAGTAAATACATTCATAAAGAGAGGTGGCAAGGATGGAAAAAATGAGATTGGGGCGAACCGGCCTTATAGTCTCGAGAAGTGGTTTCGGAGCTCTTCCCATACAAAGGGTGAGCTTTGAAGAAGCAAGACTTTTGCTTCGTAAGGCTTATGACAACGGCATCGATTTTTTTGATACTGCGAGAGGTTATACCGACAGCGAAGAAAAAATCGGGTACTCTCTGGCAGATGTAAGGAACAACATCGTTATTGCAACCAAGACGGGTGCCACTGACAAAAAGACTCTTTTTGAACACCTGGAAACCAGTCTGAAAAATATGAAAACCGATTATGTGGACATACTCCAGCTTCACAACCCTGAAAAACTCCCGGATCCTGATGATCCCGACGGACTTTATGCTGCTCTTTTGGAAGCTAAGAAAAAAGGAATGGTGCGATTCATAGGAATAACAAATCATAAGCTTTCTTTGGCAATAGAGGCTGCAACTTCGGGCTTGTATGATACGGTTCAGTTTCCCTTAAGCTCCATCTCATCCGAGGAAGATTTAAAGCTTATAGATGTGTGCAAAAAGCATGATGTGGGGCTCATTGCCATGAAGGCGCTTTCCGGTGGATTGATAACAAATGCTGCTTCTGCATTTGCTTTTCTGAGGCAGTTCGATAATGTGCTTCCAATCTGGGGAGTACAGAGGGAGAGAGAACTGGATGAATTTTTAAGCTTTGAGAAGAATCCTCCCGTGCTGGATGAAAAAATGTGGAGCATTATCGAAAAGGACAGAAAAGAACTTGCAGGAAGTTTTTGCAGAGGATGCGGATACTGTATGCCATGCCCTGCGGGAATACCCATTCCAATGGCAGCACGTATGTCGCTGCTCCTCAGAAGGGCGCCGTATCAGCAATTCATTACCGATGAATGGAAGAAGAAAATGGAGCTCATAACCGAATGCCAGGAGTGCGGACAATGTACCAGCCATTGTCCGTATGGGCTGGATACCCCCGGCCTTCTTAAGGAGATGCTTGATGACTACAGACAGTTCTGCAGGGATCATTCAGCCTGATATGTGCTGTTATGCATGCTTGCAATACTATGTAAACCATATCGATTTTTCATTAAATTATATAGAAAAGACATTGTAAAACAGGGATGGCCAAAATAAAATTTTAAGTGAATAATTAACTTGGAGGGATAATTATGAAACAACTTAGGGTTGCCATTTTGGGCCAGGGCCGAAGCGGCCGGGATATCCACGGAGCAAACCTTATAAACATGCAGGAAAAGTTTAAAATAGTCGCTATAGTCGATCCTTTGGAGGACAGGCGTAACAGGGCCAAAATGGAATATGGTTGCGATACATATGCTGATTACCATGACATTATGAAGCGTGACGATATCGATCTTGTTGTAAATGCAACTCCAAGCCATTTGCATGTCCCCATCACACTTGAATTTCTCAACAAGGGATTCAATGTTCTGTGTGAGAAGCCCCTTGCAAGGAGAGCTTCGGAAGTTGACCAGCTGATTGAAGCATCCAAAAAGTCAGGAAAGGTACTGGCCATTTTCCAGCAATCCCGTTATTCCGCTGTTTTCATGAAGATAAGGGAAATATTGGATTCCGGTGTCCTGGGAAGAATAGTACAGATCAGCACAAGAAACAACGGCTTTGCCAGGAGATGGGACTGGCAGACACTGCAGGAGTATAACGGTGGAAGCCTTCTGAATACAGGCCCCCATCCAATGGATCAGGTATTGCAGTTGATTGGCACTGATGTAATGCCAAAGGTAACCTGTATCATGGACCGTGCAAACACTTTCGGTGATGCTGAGGATTTCGTCAAAGTTATATTACAGGCACCCGGACGTCCTGTAGTAGATTATGAAATCTCGTCATGCTGCGCATATCCTACATTCAACTATCTGGTACAGGGCACCAACGGAACTCTGATTGCCCGCGGAAATCACATAGACTGGAAGTATTTCAAACCTGAAGAAGCTCCTGAGCAGAAACTCATCCGCACACCTTTGTCAAAGGAAGACGGAACCCCTTCATATTGTACCGAAGAGCTCAAGTGGTATGAGCATAGCTGGGATGCACCTACCGACAAGCAGGATGTGTTCACCTACGGTACCGGAAGATTGTACAGCATGCTTTACGACCACATTGTGGAAGGAAAGCCTCTTGAAGTAACTCCTGAACAGGTAAGGCTTCAGATCGCAATAATGGAGGAGTGCCACAGGCAGTGTCCTCTGCCGAGGCTTTCTGAGTAATACTGCACCGGTAAACTCTCGGACAAAGGGATCAGATTATCCTGCTGCACCGGTTTTCCGGCACAGCAGGATAATTTGTAAAGCCGGGATAGTTTGTTAAGGCAGGACAGTTTATATTTGCAAAACCATATGGTTATAATGAAGTTTATAATGAAAGGATGTGCAAGTATGTTCAAGGTAGGAATTATCGGTTCGGACAACAGCCATGCTTTAGCCTTTTCAAAGCTGGTAAATATTAAGAATGAAGAAACCGGAGAATATAGATTCCCGGACGTAAGAATCACCGCCATATACGGAGTTGACCGGGAGCATACCGAGAAAGTGGCAAAAGAAGGCCTTATCGAGACAGTGGTTGATAAGCCTGAAGATCTTTTGGGCAAGGTAGACGCGGTTATGGTGGTTTTCCGCCACGGAGATCTGCATGCTCCCCATGCGCTGCCGTTTATTCAGGCCGGAATACCCACATGGATTGATAAACCTTTTACCGTGAAGATTTCCGATGCAAAGAAGATAATTGAAGAGGCCGACAGGAAAGGAACCCTGGTAACCGGAGGATCAACCTGCAAGTATCTTGATGATGTTCTTTATCTCAAGGACGTGGTGGAAAACCAGAAAGAAACCGGGAAGATTTCCTCTGCCATAGTGAATTATCCAGGAGATCCTGACAGCGAGTATGCAGGGCTGCATTTCTACGGACCTCATCTTGCTGAAATAGTCATGACCATTTTTGGTTATGATGTGAAATCAGTAATGGCAAGTGTATGGGAAGGAAATGTCATCGCAATAGCCAAGTACGACAGGTACCAGGTTGTAATGAATTTTGCAAAGAAGACCAAAGGACATAAGGCAGTAATCTACGGAGAAGATGCCATAATCGTAAGGGACCTGATCGGAAAAGACGGATATCTCAAAGGATTCACCGAGTTCGTAAAGATGCTGCGCACCGGCCAAAGGCCATTCCCTCTTGAAAACCTTCTGGCTCCCACCGTGCTTATCAATGCCATCGAGAAAGCTCTGGAGACAGGCAGGGAAGTATACTTAAACGAACTGGAGTAATACTATTTAAAAGAATTGGAGTAATACTACAGAAACTGGGACGGGACAGTGAAACAAGACAATACTGAATGCGGCTGGGGGACATTTCTCTGTTTTGAGGAAGTGCTTCACGGTTATTTGAGGAAGTGCTTCGGGGTTTGAGAGGTGTCCCCGTGTTTTGAGAACTCCTCGTATATGAGGATGTTTCATATGTTGATAAATGTACTCATATCCTGGTAGCAGGGTAAATTAAAGCGGAGTTGATAGCGGTGCCGGTTTTTTGTTGCTGTTGTGTCAGTTTGCGTTCTTTCACTTTTGGCAGCAGGATTTTACTTCTCCGGGCTTATTGTGCATCCCAGAACGCAGCCACCTGACGAGATATTCAGAAAGGAAATTGATTACGGCAGATTCACTTAAGAGGAGTGGGCGAGCTTTCCCAAGGAGGAAGTCAGCATAAAGTCACCGTATGGATATGAACTCCATGGCATATATATTCCCGTGCAAGGGTCCAAAAGAACAGTGATTATATGTCATGGAATTACGTTATCCCTGTGGGCTTCTGTCAAATACATGAACATGTTTCGCAAGAGAGGATTCAACGTGCTTCTTTATGACCACAGAAACCACGGGAAAAGCGGGGGAAGGAATACCACATTCAGTTTTTATGAAAAGCATGACTTGAAAGCCTGGACCGATTGGGTGTTTGAAAAGTGCGGACCCGACTGCAAGGTGGGTACAATGGGGGAATCCATGGGGGCTGCAACCGTTCTGCAGAATGCTGCCATAGATGACAGGCTGTCCTTCTGCATTGCCGACTGCCCATATTCGGATCTCCGTGAACTTTTAAAGTACAGGCTTAAGGTTGAGTACAAGATATTGCCTGAATTTCCGTTTATGCATCTTGCGGAGATGTTTTGCCGTATCAGAACCGGAATGTCTTTCAATGATGTTTCCCCTATAAGGGATATGGCCAGCGTCAAAGTGCCCGTTATGTTTGTACACGGTCAGAACGACGACTATATTCCAAAAGAAATGAGCATAGAAATGTACAACGTAAAAAATGGAGAAAAAATGCTTTACCTGGCTCCCAACGCAAGCCATGCGGAAGCTTATTGGAACAACCGGGAGGAATATGACCGGAAAGTGGGGGAATTTCTTTCTGCTGTTTTTCCAGAGGGATAGATTTCCAGTTATTCCGGAGAGATAATAATAAAAACAATAACAAACAATAGATAGAACAGCACATAGAAATTCATCGAAGGGCAATCCACAGAGATGATAGTGATAAAGCAATGGGGGCATAACAGTTTTGCTATGCCCCCTGAGTACGTTTATTATGAATTCTTCATTACGATATTCTCTATAACATTTGCTACCTCTTCACATGCGTCGCAGCAGTTTTCCAGGTAATCAAAGGTCTGGGACCATGCCGTAACCTCTTTAAAGTCATCACAATTGACATACAGATCTCTGATTGCTTCCTTGAAAAGCTTATCCCCTTCTTCCTCAAGGAAATTGACCTCCACCACCAGTTTGTGAAGAGTCTGGGATTTGCGGAAATTCTTAAACTCGTGCAGCGCAGGCTTTAATGCATTGCAGCATTTGACTATGATTTCGGTCATTTTCAATGCATGCTCACGGATCTTTTTTATGTTGAACATATACAAGTGCATTAACACATCTTCTATGGAGTCTGTAACATCGTCAATTGCGTCGGCCAAAGCCATGATGTCTTCCCGTTCAATAGGTGTTATGAATTCCTTTGCAAGTCTCCTGATCATCCTGTGTCTTGCTTCATCACCGGTATGTTCGATTTCATGCATTTCTGAGATTTTTTCCTGTAAAACCTCTGCATTGAAATTATTCATGATTTCATTAAGTAAATCGGCAGCTTTGCTGGAGTATTCCACCAACTCTATAAAGGTGTCAAAGTAATTTACATCCTTTTTGCGTGCCATAACCATTCCCTTTCTTACATTATTACTTAATTATGTGTAAGTTTTGACCATTCTAACCAGAAGTTATTTGCTCTAATCAGATGATATTTACCATGCAAATCAGAAGATATTCATAAATAACAGTGCCATTAGGAAACCTATAAGGCCACATCCCGGGAATGTCAGCAACCATGCCGATAACATTTCCTTGACAACTCCCCAGTTTACCGAGGAAATCCTTTTAGCAGCGCCGACTCCCATGATGGCCGTGGTCTTGGTATGGGTTGTGCTAACCGGCAAGCCAAAGGCAGATGCTGTGAACAGGCAGATTACCGCGGCCAAATCAGCCGAAAAACCCTGATATTTCTCAAGTTTAACCATATCCATGCCAACCGACTTTATTATGCGATAACCACCGATAGACGTTCCCAGGCCCATTATCAGTGAGCAGAGAACAAGCATCCAGAAAGGAATTACAAAGGTTTCTACATCCGGGTTGCCATTGGCCAGGAACAGCCCCAGCATAAATACACCCATAAATTTCTGACCGTCCTGAGCTCCATGCATGAATGCCATACCTGCTGCAGCTGCGATTTGAGCATTATTGAAGAAGGTGAAGGTCTTTCGTCTGTTGACCCTTCTGAACAGCTTTTCCACCGTTTTTACAACAAGAACCCCCATGAAAAAGCCCATGCCTAAGGAGAGTACCAATCCGTAGATGACTTTAACCCATTCGCTTCCGTTGATACCTTGTATGCCCCTTTGCAAAGCAATAGCAGCACCTGAGATTCCTGCGATCAGCGCATGGCTTTCACTGGTTGGAATCCCAAACCACCAGGCTGCCGTTGCCCAGAGGACGATTGCGAACATGGCCGCACAAAGTGCAACCAGTGCGGTGTGGGAATCACCGCGGAAATCCACCATCTTATAAATGGTCTGTGCCACCGTTGCATTCAACATGGTCATGACCAATACTCCAACGAAATTAAAAACTGCAGCCATGATTATGGCGGCCTTCGGGCTCATGGAACGCGTGGAAATGCATGTGGCAATGGCATTAGGCGCGTCGGTCCATCCGTTGACAAGTATGACGCCTAAGGTTAAAAGGGTTATTATTGCAAATGCAGGATTAGATACAACTTGTTCCAAAAATTCAGCAAATGTTACCGTCATCTTCCATCTACTTTCCCTTTGGTTTTTTATGTGGTAATAGTGTCAGAGTCTTACAGGCCAATTTAACATAGCATTATAGCTACGTCAAACAAAATTAGAATAACATTTTTTCGCTAAATGTACAATAGAAATGTCGAATAATAGGTAATCATTTGCAGGAAACATTCGGGAATTGCCCATTGGAGTGAAGAACAGACGTTCACAATACCGTTGCAGGCAAGCATCCTTTGGATATATAATGGGGATGTGACAAGCATCAGATTTTGGATAGATGAATTGAGTGGCAATGGGAGGGGGAAGAAGGTCATGAGAATTTGTATTTTATCAGGAACACCGAAAAAAGAGGGTTTGTGCCAGTCGGTGATCAATGCGGCAAAACAAGGTGCTGTTGAAGCCGGAGCCGAAGTTGATGAAATAAGGTTATGCGATTATAAACTGATCCGCTGCCAGGTTTGCGGAGACGGATGGGGTGTTTGCCGTTCGGAACACTACTGCAAATATGGCTCTGACGGCTTTGAGGATATCAGAAAGCGAATCAGGGAAAGCGATGAAATAATAATAGCATCTCCTGTGTATTGGGGAGAAACTTCCGAGGCTTTAAAGAGTTTTCTCGACCGCTTGAGAAGATGTGAGTTTGGCCAGTCAGGAGCACTGAGCAACAAGCAGGTTTTGCTTATTGCCGTTCCCGGAGGATCAGGAAACGGCATGTTGACTTGCCTTGAGCAATTGGATCGCTTCTGCAGACATACCGGAGCCGTTATTTTTGACTACATAGGAGTCAACCGCTGGAACAGTGATTACAAGAGAGCTGCCGCAAAAGCCGCGGCTTTTGCGATGGCAACCGGCAGAAAAAACGGTGATACGGTTTAGTATGACTATTAAAATGTTATGAAAGTTTTTGTAAAAAATTAATGGAGCCAGGCTTTCTTATGCCTGGCTCTTTTAACAGATTGCAGGACACTCCCTGAACCTGTACCCCCTAAGTAATTCCTCGTATGATCAGCTTTTGCCGTTTTTCCACTTTGACTTCCCGTAATCTTTCTGGTCGTCCTTTTTATAATATCCTCCTTCGTACAACTCATTATTCTTGCTATACTGCTTTGCTGAAGATAACTTGCTGTCTGAGGCATTTTTCTGCGATGCCGTTGAGTTTTTTCCGGCTTTTACGGAAGGAGATTCCTTCTTTGATGATTTGCATTCCTGTTTTCCCGAGTGATTATTTTGTTTTTCCTTTGGGTCTTGCTCTTCCTTCAACTTTGATAACTGATCCTTAAGGCTGTTAAGCCATTCAGTCTTCTTTTCAATCTGTTTTTGAGTGTTTTCTTCAATCTTGACAGCAGCCATACCCGGATTGTACCTGAGCTTATTTATGATTTCTTCCCGTTTTTCAGCCTGTTTATCTATAAGCCATTGGAGCTTTTCTATTTTTCTTTCAAGCATTTTTCCGTACTTGCATTTTTTCTTGTCATGTTTATCGTCGTCATCATCGTCTTTATCGTCGTCTTTTTTGTCGTCACCATTATCTTCCTCATCCTGAAGGCTTTTTTCTACTTCAGCTTTTACCTGTTCTTTGTATTCTTTTACCTGTACCCTGATTTGCTCCATTTGGTCTTTTTGCTGCCGGGCAGCCTGAACCTTTTCCTCAGCTTTGGCTATAAGTTCGGCATCTCCCAATTTTTTGGCTAATCTGAGCTCTTCCTTTGCCTCTTTGTATTCCCTGGCAGCATCAGAAAAGTTTTCTTTTGCTACTTTATATGACTGTGTTACAAGGGCTTTCTTTACTTCTCCGGTAACAGCTGTTGTCAGTTCTTCAGCGGCTTCTTCGGGAATAACCCCCACTATCTTTATTATTATTTTTTCAGCGGCTTCTTCTGAAATCTTTATTTCTTCAAGTATAGGTTCTACATCCTTATCGGATTCTGCAGCCTTGTCAGCTTTTTCGGCTGCTTTTTGGGCCGTTTTCAGGTATTCTTTCATTACTTTTAATGCCAGTTTAAGCTTACTTTTTTCGGTCATGATTTCAGCTTCAGCCAGTCTTTCATTTGCGAAACTGACCAATAGCTGAGCTTTTCCTTCAGGAGAGAATGTCAGGGCTACCTGTACGCTTTCGATGAGCCTTTCTACAGGATACAGGGGGCTGTCAGGCGTAATACCTGCATTATTTCCGCTGCCCGGCTCGGGAGACGCTGATGGTTCAGGTGTAGCCTCCGGAGGTGTTGATGTATCCGGAGAAGCAGAAGGATCCGGCGTGGCTGAAGCATCCGGAGAAGCAGAAGGTGACGGAGTAGCCGACGGAGCTGGAGACGCATCCGGAGAACTTGATGGAGCAGGCGTCTCCTGATTTTCAGGCGTATCTGAAGGCGTCTGTGTCGGTGATGGTGCAGGCGATGCTGCAGGTGAAGCAGACGGTGCAGGGGTTTGATTTAGATCTGCCGTACCGTTGTCTGCAAATACTGCAATACTTACTGCAGTTGCTATCAAGGCTAAAGATAGAATGAAAGCAATAAACCTTTTCATTATCGTACCCCCTTTACATGCTTTTGGTTCAATATACTTTTACTGGTTAGTTTAATATGCTTTTATTTGGTATTTGTTTTGAGCATGGAATAAGTTCTCATCACATTTGGTTTTGGCCAAAACCGATTTGCAGGCTATAGGTTAACCACGATATAGTTATTCGAATATTGACGAATTTTTTCGGGGTGGCAGTTATATAAAAGTCGACCCATGTTGATGCCATTTCCAGGTAACCCATCTGTTGACAATCAACTACCATTGTTCTGATATTTACAAAAAGCTTAGCCGAAAGCCTATGACTGTAGTTATGGGATGGAGGCTTATATTGAATCATGGTCAAATTCAAAATACTTCCTGCTTTTTTGTTTTTTAAAATTTTTGTATATTATACTCCATTGCATGCAAATAATCAGACATGCTAAAATAAATTGACACTTTCGATACATTCCAGTTATTATCAAAGCTAGCATAAATGAGGGAATGGATTTTAGCGATATACTTGCCTCTTTACAAGTCATTCTCTATTAAGCTAGCACATCAGGTTACAATATTTACATTATTTCTGTAAAGGGGAGAATGCATTGAAGAACGCTTTTCGACTGTTGATGTACGCAAGAAAGTACTGGATCTATCTTATTGCATCCATGATCGCTCTTATTGTGCTGACCGCCACTCAGCTTTTTACTCCCTGGGTAGTCCGGGAACTGGTGGCAATGGTAACAAGAGAAGACCCTCAGCTTGGATCAAAAGCCGTAATTCTTGCTCTCCTTTTGTGTCTTTCATATCTTGTGCAGGCTTTTTGTCAATATGTGAGGTCATACTACACCCATTACGCAGCATGGAACTTTGTGTCGGATATGCGCATAAAAATGTACGAACACCTGCAGAAACTGTCATTGAGTTTTTATACCGACAAGCAGACAGGCCAGATCATGTCCAGGGTGTCAGAGGATATAAGGACCTTTGAAACCCTTATTGCCCATGCAGCTCCGGATCTGATAATCAATATGCTCATACTTGTAGGCGTAACAATAGTGCTTTTCAGCATTAATGTATATCTTGCCCTTTTGAGCCTTATAACAATACCGATTCTGCTCTATGCTACCACCACATTTTCCAAAAAGATCTTTCCGGCATTTAAGGATTCCCAGCAGGCCATGGCTGAGTTCAATGCCACTCTTCATGACAATATCCAGGGAATAAAGGAAATACAGATATTCAACAAGCAGCAGAAAGAATCCAGCAGGGTGGCTCAAAAGTCGGTAAGGCAGGCTCAGACGATGTTGAGAGCGCTGAAATTAAGCGCTGTTTATCATCCGTCAGTCCAGTTTTTCAATAACGTGGGTAATGTGCTTGTGATAGGGTTTGGAGGAGTTTTGGCAGCGGCAGGCAAGGTGCCGGTGGAAGATATAGTTGCTTTCATTCTGTACCTTGGAATGTTCTACGCACCGGTAAATGCCCTTGGAAGGCTTACAGAAGACTTGCAGAATGCTTTGGCCGGTGCTGCCAGGGCGTTTGAAATAATGGACACCGAACCTGATGTCAAGGAGAAGCCTGGCGCCATTGAACTTGGAAGGGTTAAGGGTGCAATCGAATTTGAAAATGTTTCTTTCCATTATACCGACAAAGTAGAGGTTTTAAAGAATATCAACCTTGAAATTAAACCCGGGGAGATGGTGGCACTGGTCGGCCCCACAGGTGTCGGCAAAACCACGATGGTAAGCCTGCTGGCTCGCTTTTATGATCCTGTGGAAGGCAGCATAAAAATAGACGGAACCGACATAAGGGATGTCACTTTGAAATCTCTCAGGGACAACATAAGCATTGTTCTCCAGGATGTTTTCCTTTTCAACGGCACGGTGGCCGAAAACATAGCATACGGTGCCGAGAATGCGACCATGGAAGATATAATCAACGCAGCAAAAATAGCTCATGCAGACGAGTTCATTGAGAATCTGCCCGACGGGTATAACACGATTATAGGGGAACGCGGAGTGAAACTGTCAGGAGGGCAGAAACAGAGGCTGTCCATAGCAAGAGCTGTTCTCAGAAACACCCCCATACTTATACTGGATGAAGCAACCGCTTCGGTGGACGTGGAAACCGAAAAGCTCATACATGATGCAATCGACCAGGTCGTAAAGGACAGAACCACCATTATCATAGCCCACAGGCTCTCTTCAGTTAAGAAAGCCGATAAGATAGTGGTTCTTAACGACGGAGTTATTGAAGAGATGGGTACGCACCAGGAACTCCTTGAAAAAGGCGGGCTGTACAGCCACCTTTGCAATATCCAGTTCAAGGAGTGAGGGAGGCATTGACTTATTGAAAATCAAAATTAAAGTATCGTTGATTTTGCTGGCATGCATGGTTTTCATTTTTACCGCAGGATGCGCCAAAGAAGATTCGGGACAGGGAATTTTAAAAGAAAGAGATAACTATGAGGCAAATATGGGCTCAACAGGAACTCGGAATAATGATGCCGGGAAGAATGAAGAGGGGAACACAGGCAATCAAGGTAATGAAGATATTAAAGGACAGGAGGACGGAAACTCAGCAGAGAAAGGTGCCAACCCTGTGGTGACGATCGAGATGCAAAACGGAGATAAAATTAAAGTAGAGCTTTACCCGGATGTAGCCCCTAACACCGTAAGGAATTTTATTTCTCTTGTACGGAAAGGGTTTTATGACGGCCTGGTGTTCCACAGAGTTGTAGACGGTTTCGTGATACAGGGAGGAGATCCTGAAGGAACCGGAACAGGCGGACCCGGTTATTTCATAAGAGGAGAATTTAAGGCTAACGGTTTTGAAAATGATTTAAAGCACACCAGGGGTGTCATATCCATGGCAAGATACCCGGAAAACTTTGATTCCGCAGGTTCCCAATTCTTTATCCTGGTTGAGGACCAGCCTCATCTTGACGGAGAATATGCAGCATTCGGCAAGGTTACAGAAGGGATGGAAGTGGTGGACAGAATCTCCGGGGTAAAAACCGACATGTTCGACAGACCCGTTGAAGACCAGGTTATAAAGAAGATGACGGTGGAATTGTTCGGTCAGGAATATGAGGAGCCGGAGAAGGTGGAATTTTAATAAGATAATAATTAATATTTTGTAATAAGATAATAGTAAAAAAACAATAAATGGGAGGTTTCACAGGACTTAATATGCTGTGATGAACCTCCCGTTTTTACGCTAAGAAGACCTGATAATGCTTTTGTTGTTTTTGCTGATGTTTATTCAAGGTTTAGTTAACGTCCCGCCACATGAATGCCTGACAGCCCATGGGCTTAGGAATTCTCAACGCGTTCCAGTATCTTTCTGGCAACATAAACGCCGCTGGCGCCTGCCTGGGACAGTCCCCTCGTGATTCCTGCCCCGTCCCCTATGGCAAACATGTTCTTCAGTTTGGTTTCCAGTTGGTTTGTAAGCTCCAGCCTTGAACTGTAGAATTTCACTTCCACCCCGTAAAGCAGGGTATCGTAATTGGCCGTTCCCGGGGCTATTTTATCCAGGGCGTATATCATTTCAATGATGTTATCCAGGTGTCTCTTTGTCAGTACGAGGCTCAGATCGCCCGGGGTGGCCTTCATTGTCGGTTTGACAAAGCTCTGGCTAAGCCGGTGTTCATTGGTCCTCATTCCCTTTATCAGGTCACCGAACCTCTGTACAAGGACTCCACCCCCCAGCATGTTGGAAAGTGACGCTATGCTTTTACCGTATTGGTAAGGCTCATTGAAGGGATGGGTAAACCTGTTGCTTACAAGCAGCGCAAAGTTTGTGTTTTCGCTTCTCAATGAAGGATCGGTATAGCTGTGTCCGTTGACCGTAACTATTCCGTCCACGTTCTCTGAAACCACATATCCGTAAGGATTCATGCAGAAAGTTCTTACAACGTCTCCGTATTGCTTTGTCCTGTACAAAAGCTTTGCCTCATATACCACGCTGGTGATATGTTCGAAAACTTTGGCCGGAAGCTCAACTCTCACACCTATGTCAACCTGGTTGTTTATGAGGTTGAGTCCAAGGTCCTTGCACTGCTGGGCAAACCATTCCGCTCCTGACCGTCCGGGAGCGGCTATCAGGTATGTGCATTGTATTTCAATGCCTTTTGAGGTTTCAAGCCTGTAACCGTGGTCATCGGGAACTATACGAGTTACCTGGGTATTGCACAAAATCTCTATACGCTGGTTCAGGTATTCGTACAGCCTCTCTAATATCTGTATATTATTTTCGGTCCCCAGATGTTTAACGCTGGCATGAAGCAGGTGGAGGTCGTTTTCCAGAGCCTTTTTTTCGATTTCTGCCGCCTTTTCGGTATATGTTGAAAACAATTGGCTTGTAGCGCCGAATTTCACATTTATGCTGTCTACGTAGTTAATCAGTTCCATTACTTCACTGTCATCAATGTAATCGTTCAGCCATCCTCCGAATTGGGTGGTGAAGTTAAATTTACCGTCAGAAAAGGCACCTGCCCCGCCAAAACCCCGCATAATGCTGCAGGGCTTGCACTTGATGCAATCCTTTTTCTTATGTTCCATCATAGGGCATTTTCTGTTGTAGATATTGTTACCCTGTTCAATCATAATAACATTCAGTTCAGGATTTGAGGTTATCAGCTCATAGCCTGCGAATATTCCCGCGGTACCTCCGCCGATAATGGCTACATCGTATGTTTTACTGTTTTTCAACTTATTCTCACTCCAAAAATCATATTCTGGGACAACAACATATTATACTAAGACTGATGTTTAAGTTCAATGTCTTAATAAAGAATAATAAAGCAAGGGCTTCCTATTCTTAAAATCCATACGTCTTGATTTTTCCACACATAAAATGTAAAATTACCTTATTAAGAAAACCGAACATTATCGATGAAATTTAAAATAATGTTCGACCTGGTTGCTGCATATATATGAAGGAGATTCCTTTTCGATATATAATGTTTCCGAAGTATAACATTTTATGCCATGAAGGGAGTGAGATACCGAACATGGACCTTTTGAAGCAAAGAATACTTAAGGAAGGAAAGATCATGGGAAATGACATCCTGCAGGTTGACAGCTTCCTGAATCATCAGATAGATGTGGATCTTTTCAATAAAATAGGCAGGGAGTTTTACAGGTACTTTGGAGGAGAAAAAATATCCAAAATTCTTACAATAGAAGCCTCAGGCATTGGAATTGCGTGCATCACGGCCCAGTATTTCAATGTACCGGTGGTATTTGCAAAGAAGGTTGACACCAAAAGTCTGAACAGGAACGCTTATGAGAGCGAGGTTTACTCCCTTACCAAAGGCAAGGGATATAAAATAAGGGTGACAAAGGATTACATAAGTCCCGGCGAAAAAATCCTTATCATTGATGATTTTCTTGCCAACGGCAACTCGGTAATGGGACTCATTGATATAATTAAAGCTGCCGGTGCCGAACTGGCAGGTGTGGGCATTGTCATAGAAAAGGGGTTTCAAAGAGGGGGAAAAATGCTTCGCGGCATGGGCATCAAGCTTTACTCACTGGTAACCATAGATTCCATGGAATCCGGCAAGATTTCCTTCGCATGACGCCATAAAATTTCCTTAGTTTCGGTTTCAAGCGGTAATAAGGTTTGACATGTAGAATAATGTAGTCTAAAATATCATTGAATTTATACGTATAAATAACCAAAAAGTATCGGGGGTATCAATGGATAAGCCCAAAAGAGTGTCAAGCAAGGATGTGGCCAGGGAAGCGGGGGTTTCTCAGGCAACAGTATCATATGTTCTGAATAATGTTAAAGGGGTAAGCATAAAGCCCGAAACAAGGGAGGCTGTCCTGCTTGCTGCGCGCAAGCTGAATTACCACCCCAATCTGATTGCCCGAAGCATGAGGCTTAAGAAGTCCATGTCTATAGGAGTGGTGTCGGACAAGAACGTCTCCAACCTCCTGTTTATGACCATACTCCAGGGGGTGAAGGATGCCCTCATGCCGAGAAATTACTCCATAACCTTGTGCCTTAGCAAGTCCTATGACATAGAAAACTCCGAGCATATCAAATATTACAGTTCCAATCGGATAGACGGGATACTCTTTGTATATGCAGACATACCTGATGAACATCTGGCGTACCTGGTAGACAATGGGATTCCTTTTGTTATGATACACTCCGATATGAAGGATGACATGGCAAACGTGGTGAAAACCGACATGACCAACGCCATGGACAATGCCTTAAGATACCTTCGGGGAAAAGGGGTAGAACGGGTAACATATCTTAATTCAGGCAGTGGCGACAAATGGGACAGAAGGTATCATGAATATACCAGAGCCATCGAAAGAATGGACAGTCCTTTTGCTGAAAGCAACATTTTGACTGTTCCCCGGGGAGAAGAAAAGGTTGAGGAAACCGTTTACAATTTCCTGTCTTCGATGGGATCCATGCCCGGGGCTATGTTTTGCGACACTACTGGTCTTGCCTTCCGGGTATTGAGAGAGGCTGCCAGACTGGGAATCAAAATACCGTCGGAGCTTTCTGTTATAGCCATCGGTACATCCAGGTTCTCTTCCCTGGCGTATCCTTCCCTTTCGGCAATTGAGGCACCGCTGTACGAAATGGGGCGTACGGGAGCCGAAATGCTGCTGGACATTATGAATAATTCTGTCAGCAACAGCGTTGTTGTCCTTGAATGGGAATTTAACCGGCGGGAATCCTGCTGACATGTTAAGCATATGGTCAGAAGGCAAGGTGAAATATAAGGTCCTGGCAGAATGGGGCTGAACAATTACATACATGGTCTCTTGCGAAACAGCTGCATAGATGGTCTTTCATTAAATTTGTGCGAGGAGGGTAAATATACCCTTTTACTTATACGTATAAATTCATTTCAGGCCGTAATATAAAATCGCACCAACATACGCAGGAGGGGTTGAATTGGTTAAAAAGTGGATTTTTCAGGAATTTGTGATGAAAAATATAGGCAAGTATTTTATAGGGATTTCTGCGCTTGTGCTGTCATGTATCATAAGCCTGGCCCTTCCCAAAATGCTTGGTTACATAATCGACAGCCTGCAGACCCTTTCCAGGACCCAGGATGAAATTTTCTGGCTTGCTTTTTTAATGCTTGCCCTGTCGGTGGTTCTTTTCGGGCTGAAATTTTTATGGAGACACATGATAATGGGAAGGTCCAGGGACCTGGAGTGCTTTTTGAGGGCCAAGCTGTTTGCTCATCTTCAGACGCTCCCGATGAAATTTTTCAATAACAGGAAGACGGGAGATTTGATGGCATATGCCATTAACGACCTACATGCCATAAGGGCTTCCTTTGCCTTTGGACTTGTCAATCTTATTGACGGGGTTATTATAAATTTTGCATCCCTTTTTATAATGGTAAGGACAATTAATCCTGTCCTAACTCTCATTGCCCTGGGACCTGTAATCTTCTCGGTGTTTTTAATAGCAAAGATGAGAAAAAAAATCCGTGGCAAATTCACTGATGTACAGGAAGCTTTTGCAAGCCTGTCCGACAAAATTCAGGAAAACATATCCGGAATCAGGGTTGTAAAGGCATTTGTCCAGGATGAAAACGAGATAAGAAAGCTTGCTGATGAGAGCAAGCGCAGGATGGATGTATATATGGACTATGTGAAGTTTTCTTCAATTCTGGGTCCTGCCGTAGAAGTATCATTCGGAGTAAGCTACGCCCTTGTCATTATCTTTGGAAGCACTTTTGTAACAAGGGGCCTGATTTCATTAGGAGACTTTATAGCTTTCAACTCTTACCTGATGCTGATGACAAGGCCGATTACCCACATAAGCAGGGTTGTTGAAATCTGGCAACGCTCAATGGCTTCAATGAAGCGTTTGGATGAGATATTCATTGAGAAATCGGATATAGTGGATGAAAATCCTACGTTTGATAAGGACAGATTTAAAGGCAGCATAAGCATAAGAAATCTTACATTTTCATACCCGGGGTCAAAAACAGAAGTCCTGAAGGATATAAACATAGATCTGGATGCGGGCAAAACCCTTGCTATCATAGGAATGACGGGGAGCGGAAAGACAACAATTGCCAATCTGCTGCTCAGGCTGTACAAAGTGGAGCGCGGAAAAATATTCATAGACGGAACCGACATAAACGATATCCCTCTTGCTACGTTAAGAGAGAACATAGGTTATGTTCCCCAGGATAATTTTCTTTTTTCAGCGTCCATTAAGGACAACATAAGCTTCTTCACACCGAAGTATTCCCAGGAACAGATTGAAGAAGCTGCAAAAATGGCAAGCGTATACGATAATATAATAGAATTCCCGGACAAGTTTGAAACCGTGGTGGGAGAGAGAGGAATAACCCTTTCAGGAGGGCAGAAGCAAAGGGTTTCCATATCCAGGGCTATCATTAAGGATCCTTCCATACTGATACTTGATGACAGCCTTTCTGCGGTTGATACCAAAACCGAAGAAGAAATTCTCACCAATATAAAGGAGATCCTCAAAGGAAGGACGGGTATAATAATCGCCCATAGGATTTCCACCATCAAACATGCCGATGAGATAATTGTTCTGGAACGGGGCAGGATTGTTGAAAGAGGAACGCATAATGAACTCTTGGAGCTCAAGGGAAGATATTACAGGCTGTATTGTATGCAAATGGCCGAGAGTAATCTGGAGGCTATGGAGGAGTCGATGGTATGATGCAGAACACAAAGAGACACAACATGCTTCGCTTACTTGCTTACTTCAAACCATACGTCGGATGGGTGATTTTAGGTATAATCCTTGCATTTGTGCTTAACGTTGCAGAACTTGCAAACCCGTATATCATGAAAATTGTAATAGATGATTACATTGTAGGAGGAAACAGGTCGGTAAGCATAGTTGCTCTCGGTCTTGCCTATCTGGGAGCGGTTTTGATCGGGGCCGTATGCAGTTTCATACAGGTGGTGCTGTTAAACTCAATAGGGCAGAAAATAATGCACACCATCAGGGTTGAGCTGTTTTCCCATATCCAGAGGATGCCCCTTTCCTTCTTTGACAGGAACTCCTCGGGAAGGATTGTCACCAGGATGACAAATGACGTAGAAGCTCTGAGCGAGCTGTTTTCAGGTGTACTGGTTGCCCTTTTCAGGGACATAATAATGCTTATAGGGATAGTTGTGGTAATGGTTGAGCTTAATGTAAAGCTTACCCTTGTAAGCATGTGTGTCATCCCAATAATAATTGTCGTGGCATATCTGTATAACATGAAAGCCAAACCCAACTTCAGAAGAGTCAGGGCTTTGGTTGCAAGGATTAACGGATTTTTTGCCGAAAATATACAGGGAATGAAACTGGTCCAGGTTTTCCACAGGGAGAAGGAAAAATACCAGGAATTCGAAAAACTGAACGATGAATACAATAAGGCAAGTATTCTCGAAGTAATACTGGTAGCTCTTTTCAGGCCGTCTGCAGAGCTGATCAACAACCTGGCCATCACCATTCTCATATGGGTATGCACTCCCGGAATATTTAACGGAGTTGTAGAAATAGGGGTGTTGTACGCATTTATAACGTATGTCAAAAGATTTTTCGGCCCTATAAACGATCTGGTGGACAAGTATAACGTTATACAGTCGGGTAGCGTAGCGGCAGAGAGGATATTCGAGATCCTGGATAACAACGAAGGACTTGAAAACCTTGATGAAGGCATGGAGCTTAAAGAGGTCAGGGGTGAAATAGAGTTTAAGAATGTCTGGTTTTCATATAACAATAAGGACTGGGTTCTTAAGGACATAAGTTTTAAGATTAATCCCGGAGAGACGGTGGCTTTTGTCGGGGCAACAGGATCGGGAAAGTCTACTATAATAAACCTCATGGGAAGGTTTTACGAAATACAGAAAGGAGAAATCCTGCTGGACGGAATCAATATCAGGGACATAAAGCTTAGGGATCTGAGACGTTGCATCGCAGTGGTCATGCAGGATGTATTCCTGTTTTCGGGAGATATCAAGTCAAATATAAGGCTTAACAGCACAGAAATTTCGGATGAAGATGTGATAAAAGCGGCAAAATATGCCAATGCCCATGAGTTTATACAGTCACTTCCCGATAAATACGACGAGGAAGTCAAGGAGAGGGGATGTACGCTGTCTGCAGGACAAAGACAGCTGATATCCTTTGCAAGGGCAATCGCCTATAATCCTTCCATACTGGTGCTGGATGAAGCTACCGCAAATATCGATACCGAAACCGAGAAGATCATTCAGGAAAGTCTTGAGCGCATTTCAAAAGACAGGACCACGGTGGTCATCGCCCACAGGCTTTCAACCATTCAGAAAGCCGATAAAATCATAGTCCTTCACAAAGGTCGTATAAGGGAAATGGGCAAGCATGATGAATTGCTGAAACTGGGAGGTATTTACAAGAACCTGTATGATATGCAGTTTATCGGTGAGGAACCGGCACGCTCCCTGAGCGTAGGATAAAGGATAAAAAAGGATTCTGCAGTGCCTGGCCATCCTGAAAATGCAGGGAATAAGTGTTTTTTGACTGGAGCTGTTATTATATTAGGTGTGTTGCTATAGTATGTTTGATATTATAGAATATATTGCATGGATATTGAATGAGATGTTAAATGGGATGTTGAGCAAATAAGGATTGTGTTGTGACATGATGACTACCAATCAGCTGATAGATGTAGCTCTTAAAGCGGGAGAGATACTTTTAAGAAGCGGAGCGGAAGTATACAGGGTTGAGGATACGATATTCAGAATTTTCAAGAGTTACGACGTTGACTGCGAATGTTTTGTGCTGCTTACCGCTATTTTTATCACTGCAAAGCCAAAAGGTTCTGACAATGTTTCTGTTATAAGGAGGATTAAAGGGGTTTCATACAATCTTCACAGGATAGAGCTTGTAAATTCTTTTTCGAGAAATTTGCAGGAAAGGCCGATCAGTTACCAGGAAGCAATGGAAATCCTGGAGGATATAGAAAATGCAACCCAGTATAACTTTATTTCAAGGCTTGTGGTTGCAGGATTGACGGCGCTGGTTTTTACCCTTCTGTTTAACGGAAACATTTTGGAGGCTTTTATTGCCTTCGGCATAAGCCTGATACTGTATGCATTCAAAGAGAAATATTCTGTAATAGGGTTTCTTCCGTTTTTCGAATACTTTGTTTCCGGTGTGATAGCAGCAGCCGTTTGCCTGCTTGCCTTGAGTTTTAACCCTTCTCTGAATATTTACATAATTATTATAGGCTCCATTATGATGCTGCTTCCGGGGATGGCACTTACAAGCGGTATCAAGGATGCGCTCCACGGTGATACGGTTTCTAGCCTTTACAGGCTTACAGAAGCCATGTTTATTTCCGTAGCCCTGGGAGCGGGGGTAGGCGTAACTCTTTCCATAGGTTTAAGATTGGTATGAGGTGCAAATGAAAGAGTGTATTCTTGCTTTTTTCGGAAGTTTATTTTTAGCCATATTGATCAACGTTGACAGGAAAAAATTCTTTTGGGTCGGTTTGCCGGGATCCCTGGGGTGGGCAGCTTATGCATGGCTGCTGGACGCTACCCGAGAGGTTATTTTCGCCACTTTTGTGGGAGCCGTTGTTGTGGGGGTTTACAGCGAGATTGCGGCGAGGAAACTGAAATCTCCCGCCACTGTCTTTTCCATATCGGGAGCTTTCCCTCTTGTTCCTGGAGTAGGTGCCTACAACACGGTACAGATGATCGTGGAAGGTGACATGAACGGGGCTTTGGGAACGGGAATAGAAACTATAGCCAGCGCGGCGGCCATTGCAGCAGGAATAATGCTGGCTTCAGCAATTTTCCGTATCATGAAAAGGCCCATGTGACAGGGGGACGGACGTGACAGGGGGACGGGGGTTGTGTCACCAAGTGACACAACCCCCGTCCCCCTGTGACGTCCGTCCCCCTGTCACAAGGGCCTTTTCAAGAAGCGGTAGTCTTGCCATCGACAGTTTTATAATCTGAGATAAATGGAGCAATATTTGATAACTCCTTGTGATTTTCCGAATAGAGCAACGCAGTGGTAAAAGGCCTGAAATCTTCATTTATAATTTTTATCATTTCATTTTCACTGTGAATATCCGCACCACCTACAAGCACTATTTCCTTGGACGGCGATTTGGCATACAGGTAAGCCGACAACAAGTATGCATGACCTCTCGGCACTTCTGTAAGGTCTTTGCTGAACAACCTGAACATTATATCTGCTTTTTCCTCAAGATCGCTGCGCCCCGTAAGTCTTGAAAGCCTTATGAAGTTCATTGCCGATACCGAATTGCCGGAAGGAGTTGCGCCGTCGTATATCTCCTTCGGACGGGCTATCAGCTGTTCGCTGTCGCTGCCGTATATAAACAGCCCGCCGTTTTCATCATCCCAGAACAGCTTTAATAGCTCATCGGTCAGTTTCAGGGCTTTTTCAATATATTCCGGACGGTATGTTGTTTCATAAAGCTCAATAAGTCCCCAGGTAAGAAAAGCATAATCATCAACATATGCAGGATAATCAGATTCGCCGTCACGATACCTTGCAAGAAGACGTCCGTCTTGCCTGACCAGTTTTGAAAATATGAATTCAACGGCTTTTTTGGCAGCGTCAGTATAAGCTTCTTCTTCCAATACCCTTCCGCCTAAAGCCATTGCGGCTATCATGAGCCCGTTCCATGCAGTGAGCACCTTGTCATCCTTATATGGATGAATTCTTTTTTCTCTGTGGTCAAAGAGAGTTTCTCTGCAGCGTTCTATAATATCCTTATCTTCAGGGGATATTTCGATACCTATCAGGTTGGGAATGCTCATGCCTTCAAAATTTCCCTGGGGGGTGATATTATAATACCTGCAGAATTTTTCTCCATGGTCCTTTCCCAAAACCTGAACTATTTCATCAGGTGACCATACATAAAATTTTCCTTCCTCTCCTTCCGAGTCGGCATCTTCAGCAGAATAAAAACCTCCTTCGGGAGAGGTCATATCCCTCAGTACATATGTGAATATCTGCCTTGCCACACAAGCGTATTTTTCCTTTTTGGTTGCCTGATAGGCTTCCAGGTACGCTATTGCAAGAAGTGCATTGTCATAGAGCATTTTTTCAAAATGGGGCACCAGCCATTTTCTGTCTGTAGAATACCTGCAAAACCCATAACCTATATGGTCGTATATACCTCCCCTGTGCATAGAATCCAGGGTTTTTTCAACCATTTGGAGAGCCTCCTGGTTCTTAGTGAGATACCAGTATCTAAGCAGGAAACATAGGTTATGAGGGGCAGGAAACTTTGGGGCTCTTCCGAAGCCACCGTAGATGGTGTCAAAACCACGCTTGAAATCAGCAAAAGCCCTGTGGGCTATATCTTCCGGTATATCAACCGTTTCTTCATTTTCCGGTTTTCTCAGTATATTGGCTATTTGTTCCCCGGACCTGAGCAAAGCAGGCCTGTTATTGTTCCATGCTTTTATGATTCTTTTAAGGATGGTCAATAACCCCGGCATTCCCATCCTGTCATTTTTCGGGAAATATGTTCCAGCATAGAAAGGCTTTTTATCAGGGGCCATGAATATGGTTAAAGGCCATCCTCC
>JAMNYG010000011.1 GCA_023622945.1 Bacillota bacterium
TAGTAGCCACGGTATGACCTCCTCTACTTTATTGTTTTTGGGATTCTTAATAAAGTAGAAATCATATCGTGGTTACTTTTGTCAAGAATATTCCACGAAATTTACACCACTACTTAAGACTATAACCACAAAACATATAAGATACCTCTAAGATACCACAAAACATACATCTGAAAAATGAAATAATAAAACGAATATCTTGAAATAGCAAAACGAATAAGCCTGTATTAATTCCATTGCACCTTATTTATTAATATGTTAATATAAATTTTATGCCATAGGCTTAAAACTGGTCATAATTTTTTGACCGTAAGGCATATTGCCACATTAACCATATACCATATTGCAATCCCATACAGACTAAATTATGTTCAAGGACAGGAGATAATATGAAAACACAAAATCTCAGAGCCAATTTTATTTTGTTGCTTGCAGCAGCAATCTGGGGACTTTCTTTTGTTACTCAGAGGGTTGCTTCAAATTACATAGGTCCTTTTACCTTCAACGGAATAAGGTTTGCATTGGGAAGTTTGTCATTGCTTCCTTTAATCATCGTTGGCGACAGGAAAGAAAAGGCCGGAAAAGAAACCAGCCATATGCAGGAAAGCTCGGTGCTTCCCGGCGTACTTGCGGGTTCCGTAATTTTTATAGCCGCAGCCCTTCAACAAATCGGCCTGGGTCAGACATCTGCCGGGAAGACAGCCTTCATCACAGGTTTGTACATGGTATTTGTTCCGATATTCGGCATTTTTCTGAAACAAAAGGTAAAAGCCACTTCATGGCTTGGAATCATTGTTGCAGTATCCGGCCTGTACCTGTTAAGCGTAACGGACAAATTCACCGTTCAGAAAGGTGACCTGTATGTGTTGACAGGAGCATTTTTCTGGGCTGCTCAAATCCTTATTATTGACCGATTTGCCAACAGGGTGAACGGGCTGAAGCTTTCCTGTCTTCAGTTTTTAACCGCTTCAATATTAAGCACGTCAGTTGCTCTTATTTTTGAGGAAATAGCCTTAAGCAGCATACTTAAGGCTGCCGTTCCCATACTCTACGGAGGGATTTTATCGACGGGAGTTGCCTATACCCTCCAAATATACGGGCAGAAGCATACACCGCCATCTCATGCGGCAATATGCCTCAGCTTTGAAGCGGTCTTCGGCAGCCTTGGTGGAATGATTATTCTTAAGGAAAACCTGGATGCAAGAGGTTACGCCGGGTGCATGCTGATGTTTGCAGGCATGCTTTTGTCCCAGCTCCAGGACATTAAGAAAACTCAGCCTTAAAACGTTTTGAAATTCTCCTTTTTAGCTCCGCATACCGGACACACGTCAGGAACATCTCCTGCTTCGGTATATCCGCATACGGGGCAAACATATACAGTGCCCAGTTCCATGTCCTTTCCCTGTCTGGCCTGCTCCTGGGCCCGGGCAAATAACACGGCATGGATCTTTTCTGCTTCCAATGCAAATCTGAAGGATCTTTCGGCTCCCTTTTCATTCTGGAAGCGTGCGGCTTCAAGATAAACGGGATACATTTGGTTTACCTCATGAAGCTCTCCGTCTATTGCTCCCTGCAGGTTATCCGCCGTCTTCCCTACTCCGAACACTGCTCCGGCAGTAACGCCTGCCCCGCCTTTCATTTCACCCAGTTCATGGAAGTGATTGTTGGCATGGACATATTCTGCATAGGCAATAGCGTTAAAAAGCCTTTTTATATTCGGGAAGCCTTCCTTTTCAGCAATTTCTCCCCAGATCAGATAGCGCATATGCGCCATGCTTTCTCCTCCATATGCCGAACGGAGGAAGTCAGCAGTCATATCGTTTTTTACAGCCATATAAATCCTCCTTCCTTTCTTTTACTACATTACATTTTATCACCTTTTAGTGTTTGTATAACACAAAAATTATTCAAAAAACTTTTTTCATCTTATACTTTTTTAAGATGCGGAAAAATGTTAGTTTATATACAAACATGGGTAATATAAAACATTGTTAAAAAATTTCCCATAAATTGATTAATAAAAATATTCTCCTTTAAATTAAATCTCTGTTGTTGCGACAAGGAGCGAATCTTATGAAAAGCGTTAAGTTCAAGGTAATGTTACCTGTAATTGTCATGATAATTGTATTTATCAGCATTCTCTTTATTCAGATATTTTCCATAAGAAATGCTCATTTAAAAATAACAGAAATTAATGACAAACATCTGGCAACCCTACTAAATGCTGAAAGTTTGAAACTTAACGTGGTTCAGGTACAGCAGTGGCTTACCGATATCAGCGCTACAAGAGCTGCACAAGGTTTTGATGACGGATTCACTGAAGCAGAAAAACATGCGCAAAACGTTAAGTCATTGGTCGCCGAGCTGATGGTACTGAAACCGGAACAAAGGGAAGAGCTGGAGGCAATTCTGCAAAAGTTTGAACCGTATTATGAGACCGGAAAGAAAATGGCTGCTGCATATATTGAAGGAGGGCCTGAAAAAGGCAATCTTTATATGAATGAGTTTGATGAAACGGCAAAAGCCATTAACAGCCTGGTAGATGAATTCATGGAAGAATCTCAAAAGCCTATTGAGACTTCTGTCGAAGATATTGAAAAGTCAATAAGCAGATCCATCTTTATGCTCACGTTTACAATGGTGATATTAGTAGTATTATTTATTGTCATATGGTTGTTTGTTTCAAAATCCGTAGTCAATCCCATAATGATCCTGGAAAGTGAGTTCAGACAGCTAGCCGAAAATGGCGGAGACCTGACCCGGCAGATATCTTTTTCTTCCAGGGATGAAATAGGTCAGCTCGCTTCAAGTATAAATAAATTCATCAGCAACATCAGGTCAATAATCACAGATGTCAATAAAAATTCCGATCAAGTAACCGAAACTGCAAATTCCGTGTTTGAAAACCTGAAAAAGCTTAATGCGGATATAGAAGATGCGGCAGCTACCATAGAAGAACTGTCGGCAGGCATGGAAGAAACTGCTGCATCGGTACAGCAGGTTAATGCTTCCTCAGCGCAAATGGGATCTTTCATAGAATCAATGGCAGAAAAAGCCCAGGAAGGCGCAAATATATCAGAGGAAATCAGCCGGCGGGCTGAGAACTTAAAGACAAATACAATTGCTTCTCAGAAAACGGCAGAAGAAATTTATGAAAAGGCTAAGTCAAAACTAGAGTTAGCCCTGCAGCAAGCCGGAGCCATTGAGCATATCACCGTCCTTTCGGATGCCGTACTGAAAATTTCCGACCAGACCAACCTTCTTGCCCTGAACGCCACCATAGAAGCAGCCCGGGCGGGAGAGGCAGGAAAGGGCTTTGCAGTAGTAGCGGGCGAAATAAGAAAACTGGCAGAAGAATCCAAAGTGGCTGTGAGCCAAATTCAGAAGGTGACTAGGGAAGTTATAGCATCGGTTGAAAACCTGTCGGAGAGTTCAAGGGCCTTAATGGGCTTTGTGGACGTTAATATCAGAAACCATCTTCAGAACGCCCTCAATACAGGGGAACAATATGCCAATGACGCAACCTATGTAAACAACCTGGTGACCGGTTTCAGCTCCACGGCCGAAGCACTGACCCGCTCTGTGGGAGATATTGTAAGGGCAATGAATGAAATTACCGCTACCGTAAACAACGGAGCGGCAGGAACTCAAAATCTTGCTGAAAGATCCACCGATATTGTTAATGAGATAAATACAGTGAGAGATCTGATGCAGGCCAGCGTAGACAGTGCTCAGAAGCTAAAGCAGGCCGTAGCTAAATTCGTTGTATAGAATCTGCAGTCAAATCCCTGGTAAAAAATGCTTTAAGGAGCAGCTCTCTTCGGGATCAGGAAGCAATACCCCGATAAATCAGGAAACAATGCTCCAATATACATCGAGAAGCCGAATTCCGATATACATTGTAGGCCCTGTTAAAGCAATTCTCTCCGGAGCTGCTCCGCCGATTTCGCGGACAGGTATCCCAACGGTACATCAAATACTGTCTTTGCGCCGGTTTGGCCTTCCCTGTTCAAACGATATGCTGCCCTGGCATAAGCAACAAGCACGCTGGATGTAAACTCGGGATTGCTGTCCAGCTTAAGTGAAAACTCCAGGATGTGCTTATTGTCCTCCCTTGTCTTGCCGCTGCAGATTACAAACCCTCCGTGGGGCATGGCAGAGTGGTTCTTGGTAAGTTCTTCTTCAGATATGAATGTTACGTTTGTTTCATAATCGGCAAAATAGTTGGGCATGGTCTTAATCTCTTTTTCAATGGCAGCTTTGTCCGCCCCTTCTTCAGCCACTACATAGCAATCCCTTAAATGCATTTCTCCGGCAGTTAATTTAACATTTTTTCCTTCCCTTACCTTCTGCATGGCTTCTTCCTTGGGGATGGTGTATTGTATGGCGTTCTTTACTCCTTTTATGCGCCTTATGGCATCCGAATGCCCCTGGCTTACTCCTTTTCCCCAAAAAGTATATATACTGCCCCGGGGCATAACTGCCTCAAAAATGGCCCTGTTCATGGAGAACAGCCCGGGATCCCAGCCTACCGATATGATGCTGATTTTCCCGCCGGATTTTGAAGCCTGATCCATGGAGTCAAAATATTCAGGAATTCGTGCATGGGTATCAAAACTGTCCACCGTATTAAACATCCTGGCAAATGCAGGACCCTGCTCCGGCAAGTCAGTAGCCGAACCGCCGCAAAGAATCATTACGTCAATCTCATCTTTCATGTTTTCCGCTTCGGATATATGTAATACCTTTACAGAGGGATTCTCTGTTATAATGCTCTTGGGATCCCTCCTGGTGAAAACAGCGACAAGTTTCATGTCGTGATTTTGTTTTAATGCAAGCTCCACGCCTCTTCCAAGATTCCCATAGCCTACAATGCCAATATTAATCATATTTTTCCCATACTCCTCTCTTCTTTAAAAAACAAAAATATTAAGGATATTAAAGTAAAGATTTTATAGTATTTAATCTATAACAAATCCCTTTATGCGGACAACTGTTTTTTAAAAAACGTAAATTACGGCTTAAGCACCACCCGGACATCATCGCCCATTTTCAGCCAGTCTTCCCCTACCCGGCAGCTTTTCGCAAAGATTTCCACCCCTTTTTCATTTGCGTAAATCAAAGCATCTGCAAATGCTTTATGGGTTTTTACATTTGGAGTAAAGTACCTGATACCTTCCATTTGAATAATAAACAATATATATGCCCTGTATCCCTCTTCAATGCTTTTGCACAGCTCAAATATATGCCTGACACCCCTTTCGGTGGGTGCATCGGGGAACATCGCAACATTATCTTCTTCAAGGGTTACACCTTTTACTTCAATAAATGCTTTTTCGGTATCCGTCCTTAGAAAGAAGTCTATCCTGCTTTCCCGGTATTTAAACTCAGGTTTTATTTCCCTTACACCTTTAAAAAGCCCCCCTTCTTTCAGCCATTCGTAAACCAGCTTGTTGGGGGCTTGTGAATCTATATTGACCAACCGGTCTTCTTTTTCAACTCCTATAAGAGACCATTTTGTCTTTCTGCTTTTGTCTTCATTGTGCTGCAGGTAGACATCGGCTCCCTTTATCAACAGCTCCCTGCACCTGCCGGTGTTTTTTACATGGGCAATTTCGGGTTTACCGTCAATTAGCACATTTGCGATAAAGCGATTTGGTCTTGAAACAAATATTCCTTTTCTTATGTTTTCATATTTTATCTCTGCCATAGTCCATTAACCCGTCTTTAGTTTCTCACCAGGCCTGTTTACACCACAGCTTTAAAATAAAAGGCCATGGCTTTATGTCGATATTGCAGCCTAAAGATTAATCCCGCACTCTTTTGCCACCTTCCTCACATATGCAGCTGCCTCGGCATATTGCTCGGGCTCTTTCAGATGCTCCAGCATGAAAGGCATATCCGGATCAAGCCTGGCCACCTCTCGTATATAAGTATGGTAATCCAGCGCTCCGCGCCCCGGAACAACTTCATCAAAATGGAGGGTAAGTTTACTGCCTATCTTTATATCCTTTGCATGGCAGCTTTTTATATAAGGTCCCAGCTTCATAAACCATTCACGGATAAGATCTCCGTTGCGATAATACTTAACAGGGCTGTTAATCACATTTACAATGTCAATATGCACGGCAAAACCTTTGCGGTCAACAGCGTGGATCAGCCGCAGGTAGGAATCGGCTGAATCAGGATATATCCAGGGCATGGGTTCCAGGACATAAAAGGTATTCTTTGGCTTCACTGCATCTATTATCTCCCTGACGGTATCCACAATCAGGGCAAAGGTATCATCAGAGTAGTTGTCGGCACTTGGTCCATCCCACTGCTCTCCCCTGGAGCCCGCGATATTCACACAGCATTTTGCTCTCGCTCTTTCCGCAAGTTCAAGTTGTTTCTGGCAGTAAGCTATGGCTTTGCGCCTTTCTGCCTCATCGGTGCTGATGGGATTGCTCCATGCTCCTACCTCTGCTATGATTATATCTTCTTTCTTAGCTGCCTGAACATATTCCTTCAGCTCATCATCGGAAATATCCGACTCAAAAGGACAATAAGCCGCAGTATAGCCTGCCTGCTTTACAGCTCGGGTCCATTCCCCAGGGCTGTCGAATTTTCCGAATACTGGACCTCCCAATCTCATGCAGGACACCTCCACTATTATTGTATTAAGCCAATCCTCAGGTAAACAAAATTGATATCCCCTTCGAAAAGTTTTTTACTTATTTTTCAGCTATTCTAATTTTATCATGAATACATTGCTTTGGCTGCATTTTGATGCTGAGCTTCTTATACTTTTGCCGGCAAAAAACAATCCTGTATTCCCAAAATACTTTTAAAGTTTAGCTGATAGTCAGAATAAAAACTTGCAGGCTATTACTCCAACAGGCTCTTATTCACTTTGCGGGAAAACCGAACCCCAGCTCAGTTTCCTTGCTTTGCGAAACAGTTCCTTGTCTTTTCGTGTTATGACCCTCTTTGATATTCCTTCATGAGAGCAAACTTCAAATTCAATATGTCCCTTTCTTATTTGCGGATGACGTAATACTCTTCCTGAAACGGCTTCTCCTTTCCGGCGCGAGACGGCTATAAAAGAAAACTTTTCGTCTTCATAGGAAAGCTCTCCTGCCTTAATCTGCCTGTGAAGACGTGACCGTGAAAGCCTCTGGGAAAAATGACACCAGTCATCCTCAGCCATCGGGCACGATGAATTATGAGGGCAGGGGGCTATGGATATGCCTCCTTCAGCAATAAGCAGTTCACGCGCTTGTTTTATGCGGGAAAACCCCGCCGGTGTTCCCGGTTCTATAATAACCAGAGTATCCTTTGCAAGATGCCATAATTTCTTTAATAATGCATTTCTGTTCTGCTCACTAAGCTCACCCAGCACATAGGACGCAGTTACCATGTCATGGGGAGACGTTTCCCAATGGCCAGTAACATCGGCCTTGATCCATTCCGCTTTTTGAATGGGTATGGATGATGCATGTTCTGCCAGCTTTCTGCCAAGATCAATCATATGCTCATCTTTTTCGAGAAGAGTTATGGCATTTATGTCCGGGTAGACTGCATCAGCCGCCCACATAACAGTTCCGGGGCCTGTCCCTACATCAAGCAAAGTTTGTGGGTTCCAATCAGGGAGAACTTCAGATACCTGCTTCAGGGCTGAATATACTGCTGCAAAAGTTGCCGGCATGCGAAATGCAGCATATGCATAGACATCCTCTTGTGATTCTATATAGCTTTTTCTGACGGGCAGTTTCCCGACGCGATATCTGTCTGAAAGCTCAGTGGCTGTTTTGGCCAGCTTTTTGGGAGATATCGCTGCCAGTTCCGTTTCCAATGCATATCTTAAATCCCCTGGGAGTTCTATGTGCAGAACACCTTCCTTTCGTAATATCATTAAAACTATCTATATTATCAAATAACAACATAATTATACTGCAAATAATATTCCATCAGTATACTCAGAATATTTAATTCTAGTATTTCATGACGACAGCAATAAATTAGGCATATCCAAAATCAACAAAAATATCCATATATTAAGGAAAATTCTTTAATTGTTAACGGCAAAGAAATAAGGATAACATCCGAGAGAGACCCAGGAAACACTAACCGGCGGGAGATGGGAATCGAAATTGTACTCAAATCAACCGGTCTGTCTACAACGCGGGATAAGGCAGAACTACATATTACAAAGATTACCACACCCGGTTAACTTATGCTTTTGTTTTACCATCCAATTGGTAATACAATTATTTACTTTTCAATGCACAACACTAACCAAAATTCCTCATGTTTCTGATACGATCTATTTACTCCATTGTTGGCAATCTTTCTATTACTCCCTTCAAGTTTCTGGTCAACTAAAAGGGTATTATTTTTTCGGGGTGCTCGCAATGGAGTTACCATTTTATGCGTTGGTTTTTAAGTTCCGGAATGCTCGGTTTTTATTTTACCGAAAACATCTTCAGAATGATGGATTCTCCATCTATAAAATTTCAAGGGGATCACCTATGTTAATGTTAAAATCACGCCTAATTTCTATAGGCAAAACATAACGCCCTACGTAATCCACCTTGCGAACGACACCTACTTCTCTCATAAAATCCCTCACTTTCTCTTAAATTAACAAGTTTTATTTTGATTAATATGTAATAATATGCCAATATTTGATAAATTTGCCGAGAATGACAAGTAAAAAAGCATTTAGTCAGTAGAGTAGGTTGGTGGGAAAGTTAAATTCCCACCTTCCCCTTCATCAAACTGTGAATGCGATTCTCCCGCACACAGCTTTCCGATATTCTTCTTCCTTCAGCATTCGCCTATACAGCAAGTCTTTGCCTCTTGCTGTTTGACTTGGCTGCAAGGTATAGTTTCCTTTGATGGACTCCTCCGACTCCCTCTTTGCAAGTCTGCAACTTCATTTCATCAGCTTATATGCGACTTCTTTACAGCTTACACTGTGCAAAGTAGGGTCTCTCCTGTTCCGGACCACACTTTCAATACATACCGTTTCCTATACACCGAGGGATTCTTCGATGGTGCAATCCAAGTTCTTCCCATCTTCCATGGTCTTCACCCATATAGCTAAGGCTCGACT
>JAMNYG010000204.1 GCA_023622945.1 Bacillota bacterium
TCTACAAATGTTTTCAAAATCCTTTTTTTTAGTTAAATTTAGTATCCTGCAATTAATCATCCACTCATCCATTGGAAAAGTAAGCTTTTTCCTGAAATTCATTCAAGGCTCCAGTATCCTGTATATCCTGCTGATAGACATGGTCTTTCCGCTTTTTTCATCTATATCTATGAGAACTGCATTAAACTGGGTGATTCCTGTTGCGATTTCAAATCTGACAGGCATGTGTGTCAGAAATTTTTTTATTATGACCTCCCTGTTTACGCCGATTATACCTTCATAAGGTCCCGTCATACCCACATCGGTAATATAACCGGTACCAAAAGGAAGTATTCTTTCGTCAGCGGTCTGGACATGTGTATGAGTTCCCAAAACACAGCTCACCTTGCCGTCAAGAAACCATGCCAAAGCGCATTTTTCAGACGTTGCTTCCGCATGCATATCCACCACTATCATCCTTGTAAAATCTTTTAAGTATTCAAGCTCTTTTTCGGCAGCTTTGAAGGGACAGTCTATGCTCTCCATGTTATTGTTGAACCTTTTCCCGGAAGCTCCGCAGGATAATTGGCAGGCCTTATTATTCTGGAATCTGATTCTATAAAATTAAGTATTTCCTTTTTGGACCAGGTGTGATTTCCCATGGTAATTACGTCAATGCCTGATTCATACAGTTCATGAGCCACCACGAATGTTATTCCGCTTCCGCCTGCTGCGTTTTCGCAATTTGCTATACACAAATCCACCGACAGCTCACTTTTCAGTTTGGAGATCAATGCCTTGGCAGCACGCCGCCCAGGGTTTCCAACTATATCACCTACAAATAATATTCTCAAAACATATCCTCCAGTTTCCAAAACGATAATAAACGTCTATCCGGCCAATTATGCCGTTCTTTAATTATTTTATATGCCTTCAGAATATCAAATAATACAATATCAAATAACTCATAAACACAAAAAGCGTGTTACCACGCTTTTTGTCATATATTATTATTAATTTTTATTTCGCATATTCGACAGCTCTTGTTTCTCTAAGGACAGTAACTTTTATCTGTCCGGGATATTCAAGTTCACTTTCTATTTTCTTGACAATTTCACGAGCTTTCAAAACTATATCATCATCTGAAACATCTTCCGGTTTCACCATAATGCGGATTTCTCTTCCGGCTTGTATAGCAAAGGATTTTTCAACTCCGGCAAAAGAATTTGCTATTTCCTCAAGCTTTTCCAGCCTCTTTATATAGGACTCAAGCGTTTCGCGTCTTGCACCTGGTCTTGCGGCCGATATGGTATCAGCGGCCTGTACAAGCACTGCGATTATTGACTGAGCTTCCACATCACCATGGTGTGCCAAAATAGCATTTACAACTTCGCTTCCTTCTCTATATTTCTTGGCCAGTTCAGCACCTATTGTAACATGCGACCCTTCGACCTCATGATCTACTGCTTTTCCTATATCATGCAGCAAACCGGCTCTCTTTGCAAGATTGACATCTACACCAAGCTCTGCAGCCATTACTCCTGCCAGGAATGCTACTTCTATAGAGTGGTTCAACACATTCTGTCCGTAGCTTGTTCTGAACTTAAGCTTTCCAAGGAGCCTTATCAGTTCAGGATGGAGATTGTGTACCCCTGTTTCAAAGGCGGCTCTGTCACCTTCCTGCCGGATGATGGTCTCTACCTCTTTCTTGGCCTTTTCAACCATTTCCTCGATTCTTGCCGGATGAATTCTTCCGTCGAGGATGAGTTTTTCAAGGGTTATTCTCGCAACCTCTCTTCTTATAGGATCAAACCCTGACAGTATAACCGCTTCAGGTGTGTCGTCTATGATCAGGTCTATTCCGGTGAGTGTCTCAAGAGTCCTTATATTTCTACCTTCCCGTCCGATGATTCTTCCTTTCATCTCATCATTGGGAAGAGGTACTACCGATACCGTCGCCTCAGATACATGATCTGCAGCGCATTTTTGTATTGCCAAGGAAATTATCTCTCTGGCTTTTCTGTCAGCTTCTTCTCTTGTCTTAGCCTCCAGTTCTTTAATAAGTGCTGCAGCTTCATGCTTGACCTCATTTTCGATGTTTCTGAGGAGATATTCCTTTGCTTCTTCTGTAGTCAGTCCGGATATCCTTTCCAATTCTTCAACCTGTTTTCTCTGAATTTCAGCTGTTTGCTCCTGCATTAAGTGAATCTCTTTTTCCCACTTTGAGAGCATCTCCTCTTTTTGTTCAAGAGATTCAATCTTCTTTTCAAGGCTTTCCTCCTTTTGCAGAAGCCTTCTCTCGGAACGCTGTATTTCATTCCTTCTTTCCTTGATCTCACGATCAAGCTCTACACGGCTTCTGTGGATCTCTTCCTTGGCTTCAAGAAGTGCTTCCCTTTTTTTGTTTTCTGCTACCTTTTGTGCATCGTTTATTATTCTTTTTGCTTCCTGCTCGGCACTTCCTATCTCTGCTTCTGCGACTCTTTTTCTGTAATCTATGCCTTTCTTAAATGATATAAATGAAGCAGCAACTGCAACTATTATGCCAATTACCAATCCTAAAACGAAATAAATAATAGCACACACCTCCTCGATATTCAGTTTTCAATGGTCAGTTTGTCATTTATCGATAATCAACAGGTTTTCACAGATAATAAACTCGAAATTACAAATCAAGATCATTATCCATAATATAGATTAATTTTAATCTTTTTTGATTTTTATGTCAAGAATCAATTGTTCTGCGATAACTGCATCTCCTGCAGCTGCTGCTTGGTTATGAGTACCTGCCGGGGTTTGCTTCCTTCAGCACGCCCCACTATTCCCCTCTCTTCCATCTGATCTACAATCCTTGCCGCCCGCGCGTAACCTACCTTGAATTTTCTCTGAATGAAGGACACTGAAGCCTGTCCTGCATCCACCACCAGTTCTATGGCCTGGGGCAAAAGCTCGTCACATTCATCACTGCTTTCCTGAGGAATTTCCCCTTCACTGTTAATTTTTTCTATTATGCTGTCATCATATTCAGCATTTCCCTGATTTTTAATAAATTCCACAACATTTTCTATATCCTTGTCGGTGTGATAAGCTCCCTGCACCCTGATGGGTTTTGGCTTTCCAACCGGATAGAACAGCATATCACCCTTGCCCAGAAGCTTTTCAGCTCCCGCCATGTCCAGTATGGTCCTGGAATCCACCTGCGAAGTCACCTTAAATGCAATTCTTGAAGGAATGTTTGCTTTGATAACTCCGGTAATAACGTCAACCGAAGGCCTTTGGGTCGCGACAACCAGGTGCATTCCTGCAGCTCTTGCCATCTGGGCAAGCCTGCAAATGGCATCCTCAACCTCATTCGGAGCTACCATCATCAGGTCGGCCAGCTCATCTATGATGATTACAACCTGAGGCATTTTGTCCTGCTCTCCGGATTCCTCCATAAGAAGATTGTATCCTTTAATATCCCTTACCCCTTTTTCAGCAAACAATTTGTACCTGTTGACCATTTCCTGCACAGCCCAGTTCAGCGCTCCTGCAGCCTTTTTGGGATCGGTGACCACCGGTATGAGAAGATGAGGTATACCGTTATATATACCCATTTCAACCACCTTTGGATCTATGAGCAGCAGCTTCACCTCATCAGGTGTGGCTTTGTACAATAAACTTAAAATAAGGTTATTTATACATACGCTCTTACCTGAACCCGTAGCACCTGCAACAAGCAAATGAGGCATCTTGGCTATATCCGCCACGACCGTTTCTCCGGTGATATCTTTCCCCAGTGCAAAAGCCAGTTTTGACGTACTCTGGATAAATTCCGGAGATTCAATGACCTCTCTCAGCATGACAGGAGTAATCTCTTTATTGGGAACTTCTATTCCCACCGCTGCTTTTCCGGGTATAGGGGCTTCAATCCTGACTCCGGCAGAAGCAAGGTTCAGGGATATATCATCCGTCAGGTTTACTATTTTGCTTACCTTGACTCCCGGGCTTGGCTGGAGCTCATAACGGGTTATGGTGGGACCGCGGCTTATATTAATAACTTTAGCCTCGACTCCGAAACTCAAAAGGGTTTCTTCAAGCTTTTTTGCATCTTCAAGGGCAGCATTTTTTATCCGCTTGATATCCAGGTTGCTTCCGTTTCCCATACTCAGCAGGGAAGTGTCCGGAAACCTGTATATACCGGTCTTCCTGTTATCAATTGATATTTCCTCTTCAACAGCATTTTCAGCATTTTGCTCTTTCTGTTTGCTTTTCTTTTCCATAGAATCAACTTCGTCCTTGGAGTTAACTGCATCTTTGGCGCTCTTTTTAATATCCTTCATTATAAACCGAACCTTGTCATCATCCTGCTCACTATCCTTTAAAACACCGGCAGGTTCCTTGCCGTCCTCAAGGATATCTTCAGCCAGATCCTTCAGCCCTCTGCCTTTCCTTGAAGCGCCTCTTCCGGATGCAGCCTCCTTTGCCGACTTGACTTCCATAAAATCTATTACTCCTGCTTCCGAAGCGGGTTCATAAGTCCGGTCATATTCAATTTCATTGATGCCCAATTCCACATCATTCTTATGCTGTTTTTTCTTTAAGGCTTTCCGCCTTGCCAATCCGGCAAAAAACTCTCTTATGCCTTGCAAAATACCTGCTATGGAGAAATTGGTCAGCAAAATTATGACGATTACCGAAAGAGTTGTAAGAATGATTATTGTTCCTAGTACCTGAAAGGTCATTAAAAAAGGAGTACTTATAAGCCCTCCTATCACCCCTCCTCCTTTCAGGACTTTTCCGTCTTCAAAGAATTTCCTGATGCAACTTAATACACCCAAATTGGTAAAATCATTTTCATCATAGAATCCGGTTTGTATTATGGAGGATATCAGCACCACCAGGATGGATGAAAAAAGCATCCTCATTCTGAAAAGCCTTGTATCCTTCCTGAATATGACAAAAAGACCGTAAATAACGATCATGGGAGGTATTATGAATGCCATAACACCAAAAAGACCGGTAAGCATCTGCCTCATGAAAACACCGAATAACCCGACTGAGTTTTCAAGGTAAAAGCTGAACAATATTAAAGTTCCAAGGGAAAGTATGAGAATTCCTGCGATCTCCTGGTTATACCTGACTACCCGGTTTTCCTTTTTTCTGTGTTTTTTCTTTTGTGTTTTTTTTTCCTTCACTTTTTCACCCCCGGAAAAATAAAAGAACATGTGGCTTCCAAAGCTTGTACAGCCTAAATATACCATATTTTTATATCCATTGCCATAGTCATTTTGGCATCCCGTTCCAGCAACAATTCCTTTAAACCTGCAACAATACCTTTACTATCTTTGGGCTCAAATAAAAGATTTAATTTAACTCGTTGTGCTAGCTATTAGGAAATGATATGCTACGGAATAACATTGGAGCAAGCCTTAGAGACTGTTGGAATTGAGGCATAGCGAAAATGCGTAATTCGCAACACGGATGGTGCGAGCCGGTCACTCTGTGCCACGGATGGCGAATGTGCCGGGTAGCATTTTAGCTGTGAATCAATTCCTACAGTCTCTTGGTAAAGCGACTGTTATTCCTGCATATCATTTCTGCCGTTATATGCTAACACAACAAGTTAATTTATTACCGTACAAATAAAAGGTTTAAGGAAGTACCGTACGGCCTGCAGTTTTTTTGTCAATTTTTTTCTTCTATATGCAGGACTTTACAGATTTATGTCAAATAATAGAACATTGTACATAATTTTAGTTTTTTTACAAAAGATCTTTGTAATGGAGGATGGTACCCGACATGATAAAAATCAAAGATTTTAAGTCAAACTTAAAACTTCCGGATTCATTTCGTAATCCGCTGAAGAATTTAAAGAATCCTAATTTAAACATCAATATAAGAAGTAATGTTCCTATATTCACCAGCATACGCATGAAACTTATAAGTGCATTCTTACTCATGCTGATTCCCATATCCATTCTCGGCATCGTTTCTTACAACAGATCTTCCAGCGCCATACAGAGCAGCGTACGGGATTCGGCTGTCCAAACCATACTTCAGGCTACAAAGTACTTTGATTTTGCTTTCAGTGATATAGATAACACTACATTGCAGATAATTTCAAACCCTGCCATGCAGAATTTTCTCAATGCTGACGTCACAAAAGATGCCGCAGCCTATACACTGGCTGCCACCGAAGCCAGCAAGCTTATCACCGGCTTTACAGCCGGCAATGATTTCTTAAACACGGTAACAATAATAAAGCGGGATGGAAGGCACCTTAGCTCTCAATCCTATTCTCTCATCAGGGATGATATGGAGGAACTGAAAAGTGCACCATGGCTGATAAAGGCTGAAGAGGATACCAACCTGCACTGGTTCGGAAGGCATCCCGAGCTGGATAAATATCTGGCCTCCCAGACAGGTAAAGATGCCAGTGCGTATTATAAATTCTTTGCAGTCAGAAAAATCAAAAGCCTGACAGGAGGCCGGGATGCATACGGATACGCCATACTTGACCTGGACGCAAAGCTGATAGATTCTGCGGTATCGGAGATAAGCCTGGGAGAAGGCAGTGAAGTTTACCTGATAAGCTCTGACGACTATATCGTTTCCTCCACCGGCGAGGATCAGAATACGCTTGAACCGGGACAAAGGATAACTGACAGCGACTTTTTCAAAAAAATTAGATCATCAGAAGAAGCCGAAGGCTTTGATGAGGTAAAATATAAAGGCGAGTCTTACCTGATGGTGTATTCAAAGATCGGAAAAACAGGACTCATACTTTTGGGTCTTATACCAAAAGCTAACCTGCTTGCAGCTTCCAGAATGATTGCATTTGTCACCCTGGTACTTACAATCATATCAGGTGCTGCAGCCATTGCCATTGGCCTTTATATGGCTTTGAGCATGGGAAGGACAATAAGGCGAATGATAGATGCTGCATCCCGCGCTGCAGACGGCGATCTTACCGTCCAGCCCGTTTCAAGGCGTCGTGACGAGCTTGGGATGCTCACAAAGAGCATTAACATAATGATAGGCAACATGAGGGAAATAATAAGCCATGCCTCAGCAATTGCCGATAAAGTTTCCACTTCTGCTTCCACCATAGCGGCCGCCACCCAGCAGACTACTGCATCTTCACAGGAAATAGCCAAGGTGATAGAGGAAATATCTCGCGGCGCCTCTGAACAGGCCTCTGAAGCCATGGAAGGATCCAGCAGAATGGAAATGCTTGCTGAAAAAATAAATGCAGTATCTGAAAGAGCAACTGCCATTCAGACGGTTTCTCAGGATACCATGGCACTTACCCGAAACGGCATTTCTTCAGTCGAAAATCTGTCCGAAAAAGCACAGCAGACCAATGCCATCACCCAGAAAATACTTTCGGATATGCAACTGCTTGAACAGCATTCCAAGTCCATAGGCAAGATCTTAAAGGTTATAACCGGTATAGCTGATCAGACCAATCTTCTTGCCTTAAACGCCACCATTGAGGCAGCTCATGCAGGTGAAGCCGGTAAAGGTTTTGCCGTTGTAGCAAACGAAGTTCGCAAGCTTGCTGAACAATCAATGCAGGCTGCCCGGGATATATCGTCTATAATCACCAATACCCAGAAACAGACTGCACAAACCGTGTTGCTGGCGCAAACCGCTGAGGAAATCATAAAATCCCAGAATGAAGCGGTTGAAACAACCATTGAAGCTTTCAACAAAATTCATGCATCCATGCTGACGCTGGTGGATCAGGTTTCGCAGATAATCACCATGATAAAAGATATGGAAGAACACAAGCAGCAAACCATTTCAGCAATTGAGAATATCTCTGCCGTATCTGAACAAACTGCTGCATCAACCCAGGAAGTTTCGGCTTCCACCGAAGAGCAGCTGGCAAGCATTGAAGAACTTGCATCATTTGCTCAGGAGCTCAATGAAGCTGCCATTAAACTTTCAGAGTCAATTAACAGGTTCAAGGTATAATTACTCATCCCAGGGTATAACACACTTGCAAAATCGGGAGAAGAAGAGGATAAACATCTTTCTTCTCCCGTTCTTTATTGGTTCTGTGATAACTGTGCATCCCCTGTTATTTCTCCTTCCGCTGTTCACAGTCCCTGTTTCTGATTCAATTTACTGTTTTCCGGTTTGGGTTCCTGTTTCCAGCGTTTGTTTCCGGTCCTATTCCCTGTTTTCAATCTTCTTTTCCGGTTTCAATCCTTGCCTCAATATACTGTCCCGGTTGTAATCTGGGATTGAGGTACGCCCTGGGAGATGTGCTTATTATTCGGTTAATAACATATCGGTTTTCCCCTGCCGGCGTAGCCAGAACTTTTTCTCCCAGATAGTCCATCTCAATATATCTTTCTATAGTCTTCTCGTTATTGTTTTTAAATACCACTTCCCACGGAACTATGGAATACAGTATCATTGAAGTTCACTCCTTGTTTGCCCGGTGCTTTCATTAATTGCATTTCTTTCCTTTTCTTCCCTTATTAACTCATAAAGCTTTTTCAGGGCATCTTCCAGTCCTCCCACTTCATCTATCAAACCGCATTCCACGGCTTCCTGACCGAAGAGCACCGTTCCCACGTCATTGGCCAGTTCCCCGGTTTTAAGCATAAGCTCCCTGAATTTTTCTCTTGATATGCGTGAATTTTTTGAAACAAACTGCACGACTCTCTCCTGCATTTTGTCAAAGTATTCATAGGTTTGAGGCACTCCTATAACCAAACCGCTCAGTCTGATAGGATGGATTGTCATTGTCGCTGAAGGCGCTATAAATGAATAATCGGTTGACACGGCCATTGGAACTCCTATGCTGTGGCCTCCTCCCAGCACCAGAGAAACAGAAGGTTTTTGCATGCTGGCAATCATTTCAGCAATGGCCAGACCGGCTTCCACATCACCTCCTACCGTATTCAGTATCAACAAAAGTCCGTCAATTTCATCGCTTTCCTCAATTGCTACAAGCTGGGGAATGACATGCTCATATTTTGTGGTTTTGTTTTGAGGAGGCAAAACCATATGTCCCTCAATCTGGCCGATGACGGTAAGACAGTGAATATTTCCTTTCTTACTTGAAACCGACGTAGTACCCAGCTCTTTTATTTTTTTTAAATTCTCTTTGTTGTTTACCTGTTCAGCTGCCTGCTTCTCTGTATATGTTTCGTTAAATATATTCCTGTTATTCCCGGTCAATTTATCACTCCTTATTTCACGTGTGACTTCTCATTATGTAAACTTCCAGATTCTTTCTCTGCAATGACAAGGACCCAATTCCTTGCTATATCATGTCAAACATCTTATTTATTGCTATACCAGGCGAAACATCTTATTTCATGCCGTATCAAGCAAAAACATCTTATTTCTTACAATGTCGCCTGAAGTTCCATATTTCTTATTCGGTTACGTGCACATATATTATTTTTTGAAATCGCAAAATAAATATCCAACAAAAGAACAGTCATGGAAACCAGTTGCTTCGGGTTGACCCCAACCCATGTTTCCAGTAAACTTGCTGTAAAAGCGTTGTAAAAGTAAGTCATGTTAAGACCAATCTTGTTAAGCTGAGTCTTGTAAGAGGGGTTAAATATCATAAGAAATGGTTCTGTAAAAGAGGCAGAAGTCTCAAAGAAAATGTACTGTAAAAGCGGTTAAAATCTCTTGAGAAAGGAAATGGTTCACATGGAATTTAAAACTGTATGCATTAAAGACTCATCGGTAAATCAATGGATCTATCCCCTGGAAAACTGTACTTACAGCGCTTCCAGGCTGCTGAAAAGCAGAGGCATGTTTAACGTTCCGGTACTTGATTTTGACCTTTCTGCCCTAAAAGGAAAAACGGTAAAAAAAGCCTGGCTGTATTTACGTTATAGAACGCATCCCATGAAGAAATATGAAATATCCACCATATCCGCCCCATGGGATGAAGGAGACGGAGATGGTATGGAAAACCCGGGCATTAGCAGAAGTTTCGGATTTGCCGTGCTGGATGCCAAGGCCCAGTTTTATCTGCCATATAAAATATCTACGTGTTTTTCAAGCTGAAACTCAATGATGGAACTGAAGAAGGATTTAAGACATCAGAGAAACCCGGAAAAACCGCTTTAAAATTTGAGGAAGGGTATTACCGAAAAATCCATGACCACAGGATGAATTACAATATAGTTCCATACAGCCAGACAGGTGTTGTTTATGCAGGCTATGTACCTGTATTTTCTGAACAACAAGTATTACTGGAAGGACCCCAACTTCGTTGAAAACCCTAAAGGCATCGTTGACGGAACTTCCTGGTGGCTTCTTGATGAGCCGTTTTTCAGAGATGACTGGCATGCCCTGAACTATTTTGGATCCATATTGAAAGAAGTGCAGGATGAGCTTAATAGCGGATACAATTTTGTTTTCAGAGCCGATCTCTCCTTCTGCTACCTTCAGTTTTATTATCTTGACGGCCTTTTGAATATTAACTGCACAAGCGCAGGTGTACCTCCCAAACAGGCAGATTATTTAAGATACAGAAGGGATTATTTCGGTGAAGAATGCTGGGTATATTGCGGACTGAACGGCCCTTCTCACTCCAATATGGGCAACAACTATATGACCCCTCTTATGGCTTACCTTGCAGGAGCCACAGGTTATCTTCCGTGGAATTGTTAAAGTACGACTATGACTCTGAACAGATGGAGGCACTTCTGAAAAACGCTCTAGGCATATCAATTTCCGATGTGGAAGGCGCTGATGAGATGGGGCGCGCTCATGCGGATATCGTTTACATGGACAGCGTAAAAATCCGTCAGCTCGCTGAAATGCTGTTGAAGTAAATTAATAGTGCCGGTAAGGTGCCAGGATGCTAAGATAAAGAAATCTTTTCAAACCGGGAAGGAACTGTTTAAAAAGGGACATTTCTCAAACTGCGAAGCAATTCTTCGAAGCAGAGAAGTGTCCCCGCACCCCTACATTTTCAACAGTTTTTCAAGCACCGGCGTCAACGCTTCTGCTATTCTCCAAAAGCCTAGATCGGTCGGATGGGCTCCGTCAACCGAGCACTCATGGAAATCATCTCCCAGGAAGTTGGAACCGTCGCAGAAATAAATGTTCATATCACCTTTGTTTCTGAAGCTTTCCACTACTTCCCTTTGCATATCCCGCATCCTGAAGTAGTCTTCAACCCATTCTTTGTTTGGCAGATCCAGAGCATAGCGGATTTTTGAGACAACAAGGATTTTTACAGAAGGATGATGCTTCCTGTATATTCTGATAAATTCAGGCAACGTTCTGCTCATGCGTTCATAACCGAGAGAATTTGCTTCATAGTCCAAAACCAGACAAGCGGGATTTTCAATCTCTGAAATTATTTCGGCAAGCTCGGGTTCTCCCTGACCATTTCCGGAAAATCCGAGATTTATGAATTCATAGTTAAACCGCCTGCTTAATATATTCGTGTATGCCATACCCGGCCTTGAAGCGCATCCGCCCTGGGTAATAGATGTCCCATAGAATATGACCTTCTTGTCGCTGTCATAGGGCGGCGGAGGCAAAAGCTCTGCATCATCTTCAATGCCTATTTGAAGTTCCTTTACTCCCTGAGAAAGAGGAAAGTTTAAGGTTATGTTTCTCATCTCCCGGTTTTTGTCTTCAGCCATAAAGCACTGATATTCTTCAGCCCCGGCATCAAACCTGGCAATGCTTCTGAATATCTTTTGTCCCGGTTTTCCGATATAGCAGTCAAAACCGCACTGGGCAACGGGAGTCATAAGCCTTGCAGGACTGGAAGGCCAGGCAAGCTTTACCTTGATAGCCACTTTTGCACTGTCGGTCATGAAATGTACCTGTCCACCGGCAGTAGCATTGGCCAGCCTGTCCACTTCATCCCGTATGGGATATTTGGGGTTAACGGGCAGTCTCCTGTAAACCCTGTCACTTTCTATCCAGGCAAAACCGGCCAGGCGAAAAGGTCTTCCCATGGGAGAATACCACTTGAGACCGCTGTATTTATCATAATCAATATCTTCAAGCTGCATGTTTTTGTCAATTTTCTCTATCGAGAGCCCTTTCTCATGACTCATAGGATGTCTCTCTCCTCTCTGAGATGCTGATAAACTACATTAAGATGTTGATATACCTATATCAGGATGCTGATACACTACATTGCGATGTTTCCGGGTGAAAAAGCGGGGACACCTCCGATGATATGGGTATGAGAAGTGTCCCCTGGTCCTGGTATCGTAAGATATCCCTGCACTGCCGTCAGGGAAGTACTCCTGCCTTCAAAGAAGCACTCTTTAACCTTATATAAGCTCCACGGCTTTTACGAATATGTTGTAGCCTTCGTCTTTCGATTTCTTTACGGATATTCCCCGTATCTTCTTTTCGGGATGAGGGTTCCTGTAAATTGTTTCATAATACGTCACGTCACCAACCCTTAAGGGAAGAGTTGATGAAGCCACTTCAATGATCAGGTTGTCTATCTTCTCCCAGGATACATCCTTGTTTGAAATATTTCCTCCGTATACTATGGGAAGTTCAGCAGACGAGCCGTCTTCATACTCAACTACATATTCGCCCAAAGCATATTTGTCATGTTCAATGAATACTCCGTCATAGAACAGCTTGTACTCAATCCTCCTGTCGGTGGTATGGAGCACTTTAATATATTCACATCCATCCTCAGCAACGTTGGATGACATTGCTCTTTCCAATGCAGCTTTGTGCTTGTAACGGTAGAGTTCTTTCAGGGCTTCGTCACGAACCTGGTCATGCATATGGTCGTCATAATCATTGTCCCAGAACATACGGGCTGCATACATGACTTCAAACAGCATTCCGTTTCTCTGGAGGTTCTCTTCCTTCAATGTGCTCCAGTTAGAGATTATTCCGCCTTTTACGCCCCTGCTGATCCTCTTTTTCCAGTTCCTGAACTGGGACCCTGCAAAGTTTCCATAGGTCACCTCAAAACCTCTTGCGTGGAAATCTTCTTCAAGCTTCTCATCAACGCCCCAATACCAGTGGAGTATTTTGAGATCCCTGGGAACAAGATCAATGGCTTTATATGTTGCAGGCATTATGCCAAGGAATTCGCCGTTTTCATAATCCCATCCCATGTACATTTTCTTTTCGGCTCCCCCCTGGGGACGGCCCTTGGAGTCATAGGCATTGAGAAGCTTTTCTCCCCAGATCATTGTTTTAATGCCACGTGCCGAGAGGTATTCCATGATCTTTTTGATATCATTTGCAAATATTTCCTCGGCCTTTTTGCCCTTGCACTTGTCGCAAATAGCGATTGAATAGTATTCATCATGCCCGATATTGATGATTTCGGGCTGGAATACATCAATAACCTCATCCAGCACATCAAAAAGGACTTCATAGGATTTGGGATTGGAAGGACAGTATGTATCAGGATACGGATCGTCCTGTCTTTCCCTGAGTTCAGGATAGGGCAGCAACAGGTAATCGCAATGGCTCAGTGAAGGTACCTCAGCTATCACGTTAAGGTGTCTTTCCTTGCAATAATTGACCAGATCCCTCACTTCTTCCTGTGTAAGGTAGCTGCCCTCACCGTTTTCAACGTGAATTGAATTCTTATACCATTTGAAAGTCCTCTCCTGAATATCTATGGTCTTTCCGGAGTATTCGGACATTTCCTTGCAGTATTCAACCCACTTCTCGTTGATCTCGGGGCGTCTCTTGTACTCCATTGCGCCGCCCACTTCAATCATTATGGTGTTGTATTTATAGTATGTGATCATGTCAACGAATTCTTTAAAGTACGGTATGTTGCCCCTTCCAGGAAGATATACCTTAACACCTCTTACCGAGCATACGGGATAATCGTATGCAAACATCCTTTCAATATATTGATCCTCCATCATCTGAAGCAAGGTCATGCAGCCATAAAACAACCCCTTTTCAGTCAACGAATACACCATGATGTCATCCTGTATGTCTATAACATAGGCTTCATCATCGTCTTTAAATTCCACCGCAAACTCTTCCGACACCTTTTTTCTTATATCACAGGGTACATCCCTGACAAAGGAAACGCTCTTATATGTTTCTCCATCAGGGCAGCAGCAAGAAACGGCATTTTCCAACGCCTTTTCAATCAGCGGGGAATCGGTGGATATCTTTGTTTCGCAGCTTAAGTATTTTCCGCCGTCAAGTTTTTTGAAGTATTGGGGTTGCAAGTATGCCATAAAACATCCTCCCATGTTTATTTATTTTATTGAGTCAGTGACCGAAGTCACTGCTGGATACGTTAAGGTAAACCGTAATGTCATACTGGTAATTTTTCTTTAATGTCAGTTTAATACTTATTATTAAATGTCATGCCAGTAATTTTCTTTTACTTCATACCATTAATTTCCTTAACTGTTAATTTTTTTACCGTCACACGCGTAATTTTTCCCGCCATTCCAGAAGCTCATAGGCTTCTTTTTCGTTTTCGCATCTTACGGATAAAACAACTCCCTCAGGCGAAACCCTGTTAAAGAATTCAGGGACTTCTTTTGCCCTGACATCCTGCTGAAGCACCAGCATCTTCCCCTTTGACTTTATTTTCCTGTACATTTCGGTAAATCTGTCGTCTAGAGCGCTTACAAACGGTTCGGGCACCCACTGGATTGCATCTATACCCCGGATATCCAGTATGATATCCAGATGAGGAATTTCTCCCGAACCGTCAAGGTGATATATGCTGTGATCCAGCCGGTCCGCCTGCTTCTGAAGATATGGAGCCACAAACTTTTCAAACATTGCGGGAGATATCATGGCCGAAAAATCGCATTGCAAAGGTGCGTGACGTTTGGGGCACCATATTCCCATCCAGGCAGAAGTTCCCTCAAAATGCCGGGATGTTATTTCGTACAATTCATCATAGGCCTTGAACCAAAGCTCAAGAATCCTATCCTGGGCGTCGTTAACCTTATCGGGGTTATCAATCACATCATAAAGCAGGTTCTCCGTACCTCTCAGAGACGCCAGAATGTCCAGGATTCCGCCCAGATCAGTAATACCGACGGCAAACTTCCCTTTACAGTTCTCTGCAGCAAGCCTGGTGAGTTCCTTTGTGTAAGCCCACCATTTGTTGGTTTCCTCCAATTTAAGATGTTTGAAAACATCGTCCCAGTCCATTGGGTATTCAAACCAGATGGTCCCGCCGGTACTGGTAAGATAGCCTGTCAGGTATGCAGCAAGAGAACCGGCTCCCATGTTAATCCACAGATTTGGATAGGCTTCTGCCATAAACTTACGGGATTTGGCCCACTGTTCAAACAATCTTATATGCGTTTCGGGAGAATGAGCATAATCGACTATTTCCCACCAGCGAAACGCCGGTTTCTCTTTGCCCTTCCCCTCATCCTGCAAAGGGCAGACAATCTGAAACAGGGGCTTTTTCTGCTCCTTGTTCCACCACTTTTCATACTCTTTTTTTACCCTTTGAAAGTCGTCGGTATTTATCATTTATAACTCCTCCGGCATCAGTTTTAAGCTGTTATTTCAAATTCCTTTTCTGCCTTGACTCCCGTGGCTACGTCCTTGATGACAACCTTCCATATCCCGGTCTTTTCATTGAAAGGAATATGATATTTCCTGGCTGCCTCATTGCTGCAAAGGGCTACGTTTTCAGAATAAAGCCATACATATTCGCCTTCAGGATCATATACATTTATGGCCACAACATTGGTATATTCTCCACGGGGCTTATCGGTCAGTATTCTGAAGCTTACCTCCAGTTCATCTCCTGGAGCAACCTTCTCAGGCACATTTACTTCTATTGCCTCCACCCTGTATGGGAGAAGTGAAAACAGGCCGTTGTCACCGTTTGCTATGGCGGTTTTGATGGTGTCCGTATATCCCAGATACTCCTTATTCCTTATGTCATATACGTGGTATTTTACAGGCAACCTTATGACAATTTCATCCGCCTTAAGCTCGATATCTTCGCCTCCGCCTACTACTAGCCCGTCATGTCCGGCCTTCAGTTTACTTTCAAAATCCCTTATTACAGCCATGTATTTTGCGCTGCCGTCGCTGTAGTAAACGGTTTCATAGCCCTTATCAACGGCTTTGCCGTCAGGCTTCATTATCTCTCCGAATTTCTCTATGCCTGCAAAGTCCAGGATTTTCCCGATGATCATCCTGGTGGCATATCCTCCGTTTTCTTCCTTCCTCTGTCTTGGATATCCGGCCAGGCTGAAGTTAAGGTAAATTCCCTTCCCTTTTCCATACGAGTTTACGATCACGGCGGAAACCTTTCTTGAGAAGTCCTGAATATATGCAGCTTTTCCGCTAGAAGGCCTTGTGCCCGGCTCAGCAAAATACAGTTCTCCGCTCCCCCTTACATCAGGCGCATCGAAGCAGTCAAAGTCCTTGTTCTTCATAAACTCACGGTTAGTATAGAAGGGACGGGCTTCGTTTGTATATCTCTTTATTCCCAGCACATCATCCAGGAAGCCCTGGTCATAAAGCTTGCAGTGTTTATCCATGATTCCTGTCTGGAAGTCTCCTATTATGGTTCCTCCGTTTTCCACAAACCTTCTTATCTCTTCTGCCTCTTTGGCACTGATTGCTATGGAGTAGGGCAATATAAGCAGTTTGTAATTTTTGCTTATAAGTTCACCGGCCTCTATCTGCTGGGTAGCCACAAAATCATACTGATATCCCATATCCTCCAGGATGTTTATCCATCCCTGCCGGTTGTCTTTAAAGCGTTCCTCGTCCCTTATGGCATAGCTGCCGTGAACCGAAGGCATTGAATAGTGTATCGCAATGCCCAGGTTATCCCTTTTTGCGGTATGAAGAAGCAGCTTTCCTATTCCTTCCCTTCTTATCTCAATAAAGTTTCTTGCCATATCCATGGCACTGTTGCTGTACGTAAAGTCGGGATTCAGGCAGGCCGGCTGCCAGAAGATGCTCATAAGGGTCAATCCGTGATACATCCTGCTCCATATCTGGTGGTCAGCATTAACGCCGCTTACTCCATAACCTGTCCAGCCACCCAAAATGGTTCCGGGACGTGCGAAAGACCTGTGATATTCCAGCTGGTTTCCAACTTCATAAGCTTCAAAATATCCCACATATTCATGGAGCTGATAGTAATCACAGCCTGAATACGGTGTTGAAGCCTGACATCCTGACATCCTGACGACACCATCAGAATCTTCCTGCCTGATATAATCCCTGATTATCCTGTAGGCATTGGCAAAGGTCATTTCCATAAACAGCCTGTGGTCTCCCCAGGATGCGTATTGCCCGGTTTTCCTTGCTTCTTCGTACGTATATGGCACCACCTCATCCCAGGACTTGAAACTGGTACCCCACACATTGTTCAGTTCATCCAGGTCTTTGTATTCTTCCTTAAGCCATTCCCTCATGCTTTTCATGCAATGAGGGCAGAAACAAAGGTCCAGTTCATCCGTATAGCAGGTTACAGAACCTTCATCATTGGCAAAGTACGCTATCGGATTGAACATCTTTTTCTGTGAAACCGTATCTATTATCTTTTTACCGATTTGTGCCCAAAAGTCCGGGTCATTGAGACAGGGCACCCTGTACAGGTATTTCTTGTCCTTCGTAGCCAGATATTTCTCCTTGCGCTCTACATAACCTGCCCTGTGATACCAGTAAACTCCCAGACCGCTGGCTCCGCAGGAAGTAACAACCTTTGAATCTCCGGGATATCCGCATGTGATGCCAATACCTCTGAACAATTTGCCCAAAAACTGCATGAAATCGGGTCTTCCTGCATATAAGGGAGCCATGAACACTTCAAAATCATTTATTTTCCTCACCTGAGGAATAACAATTATCCTTTTTGATTCCGCCTTATGTATGTAATGGCCGTCTATGCATACCTCAGCTTCAATTCTGACGCGAAGGGATTTTACATTCTCCACCTGCCAGCAAAAATCAACTGTTGTTTCATGATCCAAATTGTGTTCTTCCAGATGAATAATTCTGTCAAAATCATCTATCACCTTTATCTTAAGTACTGCACCGCTTCCTTTGGCTGCAACTTCCGCCTTGAGAATTTCTCCGGGTTTTATGACTTCGGTGGAACATGCAAGCCTCGTGACTTCTGCCGTCAAAGGATAGCTTATGGGAACCGTCCACCAGTCTATAACCTTGTCACCGTCTTTTAAGAAAACTTCAGCCCTGAAATCTCCTCCAAGCTTCAACCAATCCGGAAGTGAGATCTCCAATGCGTCAGCGGGCTCTTCATACACTGTGTCATCATACAGGTTCTTTATCCTGCAATATATCTTGCCGCAGCTGCATCCTTCCACCTCTGCCCTGATATGTCCGTCTGAAATATTAACATCCTTTATGGTGCAGCAAGGCTCCTTCCTGGCCGCCCATATGACGCTCTTTGCCAGGAGGCTGTAGAAATACTCCAGATAATCAAAATGAAGTGCACTCTCCAGGCCCAATACAGCACTGTCAAAACATGAACCCCTTACAGGAAAGCTATAATCGGGTATTATGTCACCGGGATAATAACCCAATGCCACTACCCTTCCCTTTCCGTATTCCTTAACAGCGGCTATGGGCATTCCGGATTCCGACTCGATTATTACCTCTCCCCTGGCTTTGTAAGGATAGTATCCCAATTCATTATAGGGGATCAAATCCGCAGGCATGCCGCTTGTAATGTAATGCTTTTTGAAGATCCACCTGTCCTTGCCTAACTTATCGAATTCGATGACAGGATATCCCCCGTCGTTTAAACCTTCTTCATACAATGCTTCAAGCGGCGACAGCTTATCAAGCTCTTCCACTTTTTCCATATCCTTGCCGCTGTATGGATGAATCAATACAAGACCCGCTCCGTTTTCAACACGCTTCAAAATGGCCTGGCGAGTCTTTGGGGTAAAGTATCCCCATCCGTTTATTCCGGGTAACACCAATACGTCGAAATGTTCATCGGAAGTAAGCACATTTTCCATGTTTTGATACATCAGATCCTGGTCCCATATGGCTCCCCTTTTGTCATAAAAATCGCCCAGTCCCCATTTGTTCATATCCCATGCCCTGTCAATGGTAACGGTCTCATATTCAATATCATTTCTCTGAATGAACTCAACTACTTCTCGTCCATGCCTCACACTGGGCACGAAAAAGACCTTTACTTTGCCGTTCACATAGGGTTTTGCCCACAGGGGATGCTTTCTCTCTACTTTGGTGGAATAGGTAATATCGTATGTTTTTTTCATAGTTTAACCTCCGATTTGCAAGAAATAAGTATTTCCTGGAAGTGAAAGCGCAGGGCTGACAATACTTAATCAGTATATTAATTATATCATGAATTTAACATAAGTCATCATATAATTGCCATGCAGAATTACACATACAAATTGTGGATTTCCCGTGCAAATGCAGTCAAATTTCAGGTCTTGCATTTCCTGTTTTATTTTCTCAACGGATAAATATCCTCAAACTCTACCTTGGAGCCTTTGGCGGGTCCGTACCAGACACTGCTTCCAAATGTGGTTATATACAGCATGTCTCTGTTCCAGGGATCTATGACTGGTCTGTGCCCCCATTTGAAATTGTATCCCTTTAGCCTTTCCCAGGTGCATCCTCTGTCCCCGGAGCGATAAGCCGACCCGTTAAATGTTACGAGATAAAGGACTGACGTGTCTTTCGGATCTACAGCTACTGCATATGCATGCGCTGATTTGTCAAAAATGTTTTTCCAGGATACTCCGCCGTCTTCGGTCATGTAAACCCCGCCATAGTTTTCCTTTCCTTCCATGGTCCGTGGCCAACATGCCAGATACATGGTTTTGGGGTTTTTCGGGTCAAAAGCCAGGCTGTTGGGAGCATTAACTCCTTCCGGCAGAGGCAGTCTTTCCCAGCTTTCTGCGCCGTCCCTGGACAAATAAAGGCTTCCGTCAACCTCTTTTCCGTTTTTCAATCCCCTGACCACCACCAGATAAAGAAGGCCATCAGGAGTAAGGGTAAGTTCCCAGGCATTGAGATTGCCGGTGATGCCATTGTTTTTCAATTCCCATGTTTTCCCGTCATCAACAGACTTAAACACCCCTTTTCCTACTGCTGCAACATACAAAGTCCTGTTGCCTGCCGGGCTCTTTGGATCAAGTACTATACTTGTGGGGACCGAGTTTTCGGGCATACCCTGGTTTGACTTTTGCCACGAAACCAGGCCGTCTTCTGACCTGCATACACCTCCCACATACTTGTCGAAATCGCCGCGTGCGAACATCTTGGGTCTTGGAAGGTCATGGCAGTATGACCACACAGACCAGGCTTTCCCCTTTACTTCAGGATCAAACACCATCCAGTAGCATGTGTTTATCCACAGGCGGGGTACTCCGTTTATGGAATGTCTCCAGCTTCTGCCACCGTCGTGGGATTGATGCATGCCGATGTCGGTGTAAGAAATCACTATATGGTCTTTGTCAAATGGGTCGAAATGGACACCGTAACAGGTGGTGACCTCCAATCCGCAACCGGTTGACGTACCGTCCGGATTATCTCTTGAGTAAACTTGTTTCCACAGTTTTCCTCCGTCAGTTGTACGGGTTGTCATTCCGTAACCGGTATAGTAACAGACATCGGGGTTAGCAGGACAAACCGCCATTCCAAGAGGTGACCCCATCCAGTCGGTATCATAGCTTCTTTCCTGCCAGCCTCCTATAAGGTTCTCCGGATTCTTATCCCCTATTTTCAGCACCCATTGCCAGGTATTGCCCATATCTATGCTCTTCATTATACCCAGGTAGTTCATTTCAGGCATAGGATTGCTGAATATTTCGGGATAGCGCAGAACCGATACATAAACAGTTCCTGCATCTTTCGCTGCTGTGGCAATGCATTTAAACTCGCGCCTCTGGCCGTTCCTGGGACCTGCAAAATCAGCAAAAAGCCCCCCGTCCAGTTCAGTCCACGATTTTCCCCTATCTCCGGACCTGAACACACCGCTGAATACTCCGTTATTCTCGTATCTGGCAGGCGTCACCATATAAAACACGTCTGTTCCCGTATCGGGATCAATACCACAATCAGCTGAAATGATTTTTTCAACTCCGGAAGGCAGCTCTATTTTCTCTGCCAGGCCGTTATCATCCGTTATGCGGTAAACGGCGGTATCAGTAAATGCGAATATTTCTTTGCCTTGATTATTGGAACCATTGTTGACATAAAGCTTAAGAAATTCTTTCCCTTCCGGCCTGCAAAGCTCACGCCACTTCTTCCCTCCGTCGTGGGATGAAAACAGGAGCAGACCTTCAGACTTTATTCCTATGTAAATATTTGAATTGTTTTCAGGATCTATGGCAATGGTCTCCACAGAACCACCCGGCCAGTTATCCTTTGAAATGTATTTATGACCAGCATGGTCGCCGACCATAACCTCAAGTTCAACGGCTTCAGGATCCGGGAAAATCAACTTCCACGTCATACCCCGGTCCTGTGATCTGTAAAGACCTGTAGAACCCAGGTAGATAACGTTTGGATCAAAGGGATCGAAGGCTGAAGCAAAGGACGTTGATTTCATGTTCAGCTGACGCCAGTTCTGACCGCCGTCATGCGTAATATACGTGCCTGTCATATCGCAAGCCACAATAGCCGTATCAGGGCTATGAGGGCTTACATTCGGCACAAACATCGCCCCTCCCCCTCCGGGTCCCAGGTTATACCATCCGTATTTTTCCGCCGGGAATTTTGAATTTTGCGGGATCATGGCATACTCCTTTCTTTTTGCTATTATATTATCACATTATTTTGATAAAAAATATATCCATAAAAAATATATCCCTTGAGATAAATTTTGCCATTAATGGTATGGACCAAATTGACTGTATAAGCATAAAAATTCTTCAGTAAAAAGGACAGAAGCTGATCATAATATTTTTTGAAAGGAGGTGGCGCATTGAAGTTCATTAAAAATTTTGTTGCTGCCGCGCTGGTAACATGTTTAACCGCAACTGCTTCATTTGCCGCTGTTCAACCGTCTGCTCGCCCTGACGGTGACATGGCTCCGCAACAAACCATTGACAGAGGGTTAAAGGAAAAAAAGGATTTTGACATATTCTCCGGGTTCAAAAAGGAAAGAGACGGACAAAAGGACCCTGTAAAAATCCTTGAGGGCATGAAGAAGAAACTGCAGAAAAAGGTAAGATCCGGAGAAATAACCAAAGAAAAAGCCGACGAGATAACCAGGAAAATTGATGAAAAGATCAGGGAAATAAGAGAGCTGGACAAACTGCCACTGGAGGAAAAAAAGGACCGACTGGAAAAAAGTTTAGGGCTTCTGTAGAAGAAAAGGTTAGAAGCGGCAAACTGAAGCCCGAAGAAGCAGAGCGGTTAATAAAGAAATTCCCTGAAAAACTCAAAGAATGGGATGGCAAAGGCTATCCTATGCTCAAAATCAAACATCCTGAAGTCCTTAAGGAAAAGGATATAGGATGTAAAGAAGGATGTAAAAGAGAAACAAGCCAGGATAATAAAAAAGAAAAGCATGGTGGCAGTAAAGAATAACCGGGTACCATACTCCTTTCCGGCCATCTTCCTTTGGGAGGTGGCCGATAATATTCTGTTATCTGAAATGTTGTCCGAAACATGTCACCTGAAACACATCATATGAAACGCGTTATATGAAACACGTTATATCCAAACGCGTTTGTAAGGAAAACCTCTCTCTTTCCGCCATTCACTCTTACAATGCTTTTATACCAACACGGGCTGAATTTGTTTTCCTTTAAGTGCCTCCACGACAGCCGGCAATATCATATCGAATTTGGCCACCAGAGAATTGCACTTTTTAATTGGATCATCCTGCCCAAAAGGTACAAAGTATATATTCTTTGTATTGAGCAAAATTCCAAGGTTCTTTGCATTGGCTCCAAGGCCGTCATTTGTCGATATTGCTATGAGAACAGGTTTTTGATTTCTCAAATTTGCCTTTACCGCCATGGTAACAGGCGTATCGGTTATAGCGTTTGCAATCTTGGCCAATGTATTTCCGGTACAGGGAGCAACCACAATAATGTCAAGAAATCCTCCAGGACCTATGGGTTCTGCATCTATGATGCTTGAAATTGCTTTTTTCCCGCAAATTCCTTCAATCCTGGTTTTAAAGTTTTGAGCCCTGCCAAAACGGGTGTCATAATTTGCTGCTGTTTCAGAAAAAATGGGATATATCTCGGCACCTTCAGCCACAAGTTTCTCTATCTGCGGTATCACTTTGTCAAATGTACAAAAGGAACCAGTAAGAGCAAATCCTATTTTCTTTCCCTCCAAAAGCATCTTTTATACCCCCAACTCCTCAAGAATATTGTAAACAGTGTCTTTTATGAAATTGGCCGCCGTTACGGGAGCTACTTTCCCGGGAAGTGACAATGCCCATATGGTCTTCAGACCCATTTCTCTTGCCTTGTCAAAATCCAGACCTCCAGGCTTTGAAGCCAGATCGATTATCAGGCATTCACTGTTGACCAGTTTCAGAAGGTCGGCATTTAGTATTAAGCTTGGAATAGTATTGAATATTACATTCATTTCCGGCAGATATTCACCGAGTGCACTGATAAAGACAGGATGATATCCGTAACTCCTTATCCATGCTATATCTGAAAACTTCCTTGCCTCTACGTAGACATTGGCACCCAATCCTTTTAATTTATCAGCCAGAGTCTTTCCTATTCTTCCATAACCTAAGATCAAGGCATTACAACCGTGCAGTGTTATGGGCATTTCCTCCATGGCAAGCTGAATAGCTCCTTCTGCCGTCGGTATAGCGTTCAGAACGGCCATTTCTTCCCTTTCAAGCAAATCCACAAAATATACATTGCATACCTGTGCAAGATGGGAAAGCTTGTTGCTGATTCGTCCGGCTATGAAAAGCTGGTTTTTGTTCATTGTCCTGAAAACATCATTCATAAAAATCTTACCGGAATGAAAAGGAGCATTAAGGGTTTCGTCATCATTTGAACAAGGTATGGGACCGATCACTGCATCAGAATCGTCAATAGCTGTTTTGAGATCCCTGCTGTTGTCTATATGTATCTCAAATCTTGCATTGTCAAATCCGAACAGTCTTACCTCGTGTCCATCCTTTTTCAGTGATTCAGCCAGTTTTACGTTCCTTAAATCTCCTCCCAAAATACTGAAGTTCTTTTTATTCAAATTCATCACCTCAAAAATTGGCAACTGTTTATGGCGACTAGTAATATCATATGAAAGGGGTAATTCTTTAGTGTTTGTCTGTTTATTCCTTTTGCTCCGCGGCAAAAGACACCATTGTTATTCTTGAGAATCCGGACGGAAAAGGATTCATAATGGATTTAAAGGATTGGAGTTCAAAAAACAGGTGTGAGATATCTCTTAGCAAGGATGATGAGCTGCAGATTCAGGTTGCCCATGAATCCGGGCAGATTGATCTTACAATGGCAGGCAAAAACGGCAGTGAGCCGTACACTGGGAACAATCTTAAATCATGTTTGTTCACTGTAAAAGTTTCTGAAACAGACAACTATCAAATATTGATTACAGGCAAAGGTACGACCGAATATTACAAATCTTCCATAGCCCGATTTTGGAAACATAAACACGGCTGGGCGAAACTTTTTCTGTAAATCAGCTTTTTATGATAATTTTCAATAGGGCCTGTAAGCCAGATTCTGGCCTGCAAGCCCATGATTATAAATAGCGAAAAGCAAATGCCTTGTATGGAATGGATTTCATTGCGTCCTTCCTCGTTGATTCAAAGATTATATAAGCTGCCAGCTTGCGAGTGACGATATTATCCGGGAACTTTCCGGGTTTTTGCATATGATGACGTACCAAACACCTATTGCCCCAGGTAATACTAATCAAAAGCAGGAAATTAACAACCGAATTGAACAGACCTATTGCTGATGCAAAGCTGAAATCTCCGCCCAGCACACCCACTCTGTACACATATGACGAAATAACATCCGCAACTTCATAGGTTGCAGGATTATACAGAAGAATGATCTTTTCAAACCCTGCGCTCATCATGTTTCCAAACTGCAAAATCAGCATTATGATGATTGTGGGAGCAATGCCGGGAAGCGTGACATGCAAAACCTGCTGCCATCTTGATGCACCATCTGTTTTTGCAGCCTCATATAGCTGCGGATCAATTGAAGATAATGCTGCCGGATAAATAATTGAATTCCATCCAAAGTTCTGCCAGATTAATGAGAAAATTATCCCTCCTGATATACTTAAGCAGCCTTGAAAAGGGTACTTGTATCTTTGCCGCCGGTCTTGCACCGGATGTATTTATATTCTCAAGCTGCATTTGGTTTCCCCTTTCTTAAGTATGCGGTGTATGCAGAACGCATACACCGCTACCCATTACATTAAATGCATTAATTGGTCATAAGCCTGTCGTACTGAGCCTGTCTTACTTCCAGCACCTCATCTATACCCATTGCCTTCATCTCATTGAGGAATGCATCCCACTTATCAAGAGGCTCCTGTCCAAGTATGAACTTGGTTACCATTTCATCTCTGTAAGTGGCAATGTCTGTGAGCTTCCTGTTGATTCTTTCGAATTCTTCATCTGTCGGCATACCGAATTCAGCTCTCGGAATGATGTATGGTTCAACGAGTTTTGTTCTTTCAAGCATTTCCTGATCTGTAATCTTAAAGAGCTTGATGTACTCTGCCCTGTTTACATTGGGCATGCTGGTCCATGCACCCAGTGACCTTATTGCTTCAACAGGTCCTAATCCATCCGGGTTGTTCAGAACAAAATCGGTCATCTTTATCTGGCCGTTTTCAACAACATATGAAATGCCTTCCACTCCAAGATGCAGACGTCTGCAATTTTCCGGGTTGTACATAACATAATCCAACCATCTGAAAGCTGCTTCAGGATTCTTGCAGTCCTTTGTAATGGATACCGCACCGTATCCGATACCGCTGGTCTCAATATGTCCGTGATATCCATTGGGACCTTGCGGTAAAGCTGTCATAACCCAGTTGGCGTCAGATACTTCTGCTTCCTTCAGTTTGTTATTCCACATAGGAATAAACTCCTGCCAATCTATGACAGCTCCGGCGATGTTCCTGATAACTTTAGATACCATCTGGTCCTGATTATTGGTTGCAAATTCCAGATCCAGGAGACCGTCTTTTACGAGCTTGTTCAGGAACTCAACCATTTCTTTTGCCCTTGGGTCAAACCATTCACATTGGATCTTTCCGTTTTCATCCGGATAGAATCCATTATTGTTTTTCACGTGGAGTCCCCATGCATTACCCCAGTTGAACAACTGTCTGACTCCGTTGGCATTTGTCATTGGTATCTCGTCAGCCTGTTTATTGCTGTTGGGGTCTTTTTCCTTAAATGCCTTAAGTACATTGTACCAGTCTTCAACCGTCTTTGGTTCTTCCAGACCCAGCTTATCCAGTCAGTCTTTCCTGATGAGCCATCCATACGGGCCGGCTGCTATTTCTTCGTCTCTTGCTCCCGACAGGTGGTAAATGTCACCCTCAGGGGTTTTCATAAGTGCAAGAACCATGGGTTTTTCTTCATATATCTTGGCTGCGTTTTCTCCGTATTTCTCAATCAGTTCATTGAGGCGGATAATAATGCCGTCTTTTCCGTATTTATAAGGATCTACCGGCATGTAGATTATGTCGGGCAGATTTACTCCGGAGGCCAGTCTTGTCTGCATTGATGTTGAGTACTGGCTGTTGGGAACTACATCCCACTGGATTTTTACACCGGTTATTTTTTCAATTTCCTGCCAGACCGGGAGGTTCTGTGCCAAACTTGCCGGTGCATATCTGTTGTCTCCGCATGCATAGGATATTGTCAATGAACCGTCAGTTGCTATAGGCATAGGATTCTTGGGACCGGTTGAAGTCTCTTCCTGTGTCTGCTCCTGCTGCTGAGTTGTTGTTGGCTGAGAGGTTTCAGTAGTAGTCGGTGTTGTTGTGCTTGTATTTTATTTCTTACCACCGCATGCGGATAAAATCAGAGACATTACCATTATCAAACAAATGGTTTTCAATACTAATTTTTTCACCTGATATACCCCCTCCTATAATTTTCGAATTACTTCACATTAAATGTACTCTCAGCTGCTGTTAAGCTTCCTTGACATGACCTGCAACCCCCCAATGAATAAATGTTTCATCCCTGCCGCAGATACGAAGAAACTTGCTTGCATCCCAATATTACTTAAAGTAACAAAAAATGGTCAACCGATAAAAAATGCCATGCTGCGTACATTTTTTTACAACCATTTTTGAAGAAAGCAGAGCATCTCCGATTCCGGACCACATTTTCAATACATACCGTTTCCCATACACCGAGGGATTCTTCGATGGTGCAATCCAAGTTCTTCCCATCTTCCATGGTCTTCGCCCAATTTTACAAGGCTCGACTTCCCCTTTCAACTCTGTATACCAGAGACCTTTTTTGACGATGCGGCAGAATTCACTTTATGTTACGGTCTGCATCTTCGCTCGCCCTGCTGTTTAGGCAGGTACTTTATCCTCCCGCTCAGTACCTCACATTACTGTGACGCACCGGGATTAGCTAACGGGCTTCCTGGCAATTACTCGTGCCGGACTTTCACCGGCAAGTGTGGTCCAGCTTCGCTGGACGCACTAAAACAAAAGGGACACAAAAGTGTCCCCATACCTTAGTTTTAAAAAATATCCCTTTTCTGAAGAATTGCTTTGTTGTTTGAGAACCGTCCTGGTTACTTAGATTTTATATTCCTTTAACCATTCCTGTTTATGTTTCTTTTCACGTGTCCATGTTTCTTTTTATGTTCCTATGTTTCCTTTCATAGCCCCAACCAGGGACATGCTCATTCTCTTGCTGTCAAAGATTCTGTTTATCGTGTTATGAACGCTTTCCATGTTAACATCTTCAATCTTTTGCAATATCTCTTCGGGAGTATGTATATATCCAAGCAACAGTTCTGACTTTCCGATGCTGTTCATCCTGCTGCTAGTGCTTTCCAAACCAAGCATATAGCTGCCTTTAAGCTGCTCTTTTGATTTTGCAAGTTCATCATGGTCGATACCCTTTTTTAAGAGGATATCAATCTCATCAAGAATGAGTTCCAAAACAATGTCAAGATGGTTTGGGTTCATGCCTGCATATATGGTAAACAAACCAGCACGTTTATATGAAGAGGGGTATGAATATATCGAATAAACAAGGCCGGTCTCTTCGCGGATCTTCTGGAAAAGACGGGAGCTCATACCTCCCCCCAAAATGTTGTTTACAGCAAGCAGGGAATAAAGATCCTTGTCTCCGTGTTCCATTCCTTCGAAACCAAGACACAGGTGAACTTGCTCAATATCCTTTTCCTTTACTACTTTGCCGGGGATGAAATTCACTGCGTTATAATCAGTAACGACAGTTCCTTTACGGTTCCAGCCTCCAAAATACCTGGTCAATGTATCTATAAGATGGTTTTCATCAAAATTTCCTGCTGCCGATATGATGATATTCTGAGGCGTATACATTTGTTCCATGTATTCTATAATCCTGTCCCTGGTGATGTCCTCCAGGCACTCCTTGGTGCCAAGAATAGGATATCCCAAAGGATCACCGTTCCATACGGCTTCAGATAAAAGATCATGCACCAGGTCTTCAGGGGAATCTTCATACATGCTGATTTCCTCAAGTATTACTCTTTTTTCGGTATCAATATCTTTTTTGTCAAACTTGGAGTTAAAAAGCATGTCAGCCAATACATCCACGGCTATATCCATATGCTCATCAAGAGTTTTTGTATAGAAGCATGTGCACTCCTTGCCTGTAAAAGCGTTTATCTGTCCTCCAAGATTGTCAATACAGGCTGCAATTTCTTTTGCGCTCCTTTTATTTGTCCCCTTAAACAGCATATGCTCTATAAAGTGGGAAATCCCATTGTTAGTGCTGTTTTCATTTCTGGAGCCGGTACCGACCCATATACCGATGGATATGGATCTGACAAACGGAATCCTTTCATAAACCACTCTTATACCATTATCCAAAATGACTTTTTTATACATATTCCCTCCGGTATGTAAAAATTTTATTTACGAATGAATTAATGCTTTCATATCTTTCGTATATTTAATGAGCGTTACTTGTATTATGTTTAATGAATGTTACATAATGCCTGTACTTAATGGTGTTACTCAATACTTGTATATAATTAATCTCACTTAATATTTCACCTGCATAACATCGTTATTATATTTTCCAAGCAACTGTTATGATATTTCACCAAATTGCCGTATAAATAAACAATGAGCGTAAACCAGACCTGTCTACGCTCTATCGGTGAAACATATTACTCTCTTTTGGCATTATCCCTTATTTTTTCTCCACCAACGGCAACGCATCTTTTCTTGAAAGGTTGACTCTTCCCTGCTTGTCTATCTCAATAACCTTAACCAGTATTTCATCCCCTACATTGACGACGTCTTCAACCTTTTTAACTCTCTTGCTGTCAAGCTTGGATATATGAACCAACCCTTCCTTGCCGGGCAGAAACTCCACAAATGCACCAAAAGGAGTAGTCCTCACAACTTTACCCAAATAAACAGTGCCAGGCACCACTTCCCGACCGATACCTTCAATTATCTTGATTGCTCTCATGCCTGCAGCTTCATCGGAAGTGAACACATAAACCCTTCCGTTATCTTCAATATCGATTTTAACTCCGGTTTCGGCGATTATCTTGTTTATCATTTTACCGCCGGGGCCGATAACATCTCTGATCTTGTCGGGATCGATGTTTGTTGTAAATATCCTGGGTGCATATGGTGACAGGTGTTTTCTCACTTCAGGTATTGCTTTCAGTATTATATTGTCAATTATATAAATGCGGCCTTTTCTGGTAAGTTCAAATGCATCTGCAATAATTTCTTCTGTAAGCCCGTCCACCTTTATGTCCATCTGTATGGCGGTGATGCCTTTTTTGGTTCCCGCCACCTTAAAGTCCATGTCTCCGTAAAAGTCTTCCACTCCCTGTATATCTATGAAAGTGACATAGTTTTTGGGATTCTCCTCATCGATTACCAATCCCGCGGAAATTCCGGCAACAGGAGCCTTAATCGGCACACCTCCGTCCATAAGAGCCAGGGTGCTTCCGCATACACTTCCCTGGGAAGTTGAACCGTTGGACATCAATACTTCCGATACCAGCCTTATGGCATAAGGGAATTCATCTTCGCCGGGTATTACCGGTTCCAAAGCCCTTTCAGCCAGTGCGCCGTGCCCTATCTCCCTGCGGCCCGGACCCCTGGCAGGCTTGGCTTCGCCCACGCTGTATCCCGGGAAGTTATAATGATGCATATATCTCTTGGTCTCCTCAAGATCTATTCCGTCCAGCATCTGGACATCTCCAAGGGCACCAAGCGTAAGAGTTGTAAGTATCTGTGTCTGTCCTCTCTGGAAAAGACCTGAGCCGTGGGTCCTGGGGAGAATTCCTACTTCTGCATGCATGGGTCTGATTTCATCAAGCTTTCTCCCGTCAACCCTCTTGCCTTCCTTGATTATATATTCTCTGACCACTTTCCTCTCCAGCTTATATATAGCTTCCTGAATCATCGCTTCCTGCTCTGGAAAAGCCTCTGCAAGATGCTGCTTGACTTCCTCTGTAAGCTTTGCAACGTTCTCGTCTCTTACCTGTTTGTCAACGGCCAGAACGGCTTGTCTCATCTTTTCATATGCAAATTCCTTAACCGCGTTGAAAATTTCTTCAGGTACTTCAAAAGACATATACTCAAACTTCGGTTTCCCTACTTCCTTAACAATACCCTCTATGAATTCCACGATTTTTTTGATCTCAGCATGTCCGATTCGTATGGCTTCAAGCATCTTTTCCTCAGTTACTTCATTGGCTCCGGCTTCAATCATGGTTATTTTTTCCCTGGTTCCGGCCAGGGTGACATACATCTGACTCTTTTCCCTTTGGGAGGTGGTCGGGTTTATTACAACCTCACCATCTACAAGACCAAGAATAACCGCGCCTATTGGTCCGTTAAACGGTATGTCGGAAATGGACAGTGCTGCGGAAGTACCTATCATTGCAGCAAGTTCCGGCGAGTTATCCTGGTCAACCGATAATACGGTATTGACTATTACTACATCATTTCTGAGATCTTTTGGGAAAAGAGGCCTGATAGGCCTGTCTATAACCCTTGCCGTCAGTATTGCTTTCTCAGAAGGTTTTCCTTCCCTCTTTATAAACCCTCCGGGTATTCTCCCTACCGAATACAGTCTTTCTTCATAATCCACGCTCAAAGGAAAAAAATCTATACCTTCCCTCGGTTCTGCAGATGCAGTTGCAGTGGAAAGCACCACGGTGTCGCCGTATCTAACCAAGACCGAACCGTTTGCCAGCTGAGCCAACTGTCCTGTTTCCAATGTTAAAGTTCTTCCTGCCAGCTCCATACTGAAAGTTCTTCGCATCTAAAAATGCCTCCTCATCTGAATAAACCGCAGACTGTAGCAAGTAGATTCTGCGCCAAAACCTTTTTCAGGCATTTGACGTACAATCTACATTCTACCGCCTGCAGTTTATCGTTTATTGTATTATTTCACAAAAAAAATTAAATATAATCATTACGGGATATGCGTTATTTCATAATACGAGAAACCCTGTAACCAACCTGGATTTAAAAAATGAGCGGCTTCTCCGCTCACTTTTAATACCTTAGATTAAGTTTTTCAATTATGGCACGGTATCTCTCGATATCCTTTTTCTGAAGGTAATTGAGCAGTCCTCTTCTCTGACCTACCATTTTGAGCAAGCCTCTTCTCGAATGATGATCCTTTTTATGAATCTTCAAATGCTCATTCAAGTGATTAATTCTTGCAGTCAGAAGAGCAATCTGCACTTCAGGAGACCCTGTGTCATTCTCATGAAGTTTGTACTTGTTAATAATTTCAGTTTTTGATTCCTTCATCGTGAAAAATCCTCCTTACCCAGAATCGCCATCAGCCAGGAATCCGGCCGGAGTCCTCCGAAATCCGAGCAGATGGTTAATTATACACATGTTAATCAGTGCACTAGAGTATTGTAACATATAACTAGGAAAATGTAAATATCTAGTTTGGAACTTAAGAATATACCATTCTTATTTTGTCGCCAAATCATATATATTATTCCTGTATGATTATACAGGTTCGCCCTTTTCTATTATATAACCTGTTTCTTTCCAGGTGTATAAGTTATTACTCTCAAAGAATTATACATTATCATTAATTGTACATTATCACGAATTATACATCATCATGATTTCTCAAGTTCACTGTATTCATTCAGGTTTATAAAAGCACATTTTTGTTTTTCATATATGTCTTCCGCATAAAACACCATTCTTAAGAACAGTTTTAGCCTCATGAACATATTATGTAAATAAAAGTAACCGATGCGGGAGGATTTTATTATGATACAGCCTACGCTTGACATTTGCAATATGCTATACAATAACCCTGCTTTTTTTACAGGACCAAAACTGGCCCATGCATATGTTCCTTTTCAGCAGCTTGTTTGCGTATATCCCCCTATGAAAGGGCTTGAAAGGGGTACAATTTTCCCTGAACTGGACAGACCTTTTGGTATTGATCCTGAGTACACAGCCGATGCTTAATGGAGGTGTTTTGAAATGGATGAAAACCGTGAAAAATTGTTAAGAGAAGTAATGGCTGCAGATTTTACGCTTATAGATCTGAATCTTTACCTTGATACCCATCCGACAGATCAGAGGGCAATACTCCTTTTCATTACCAGCGCCCAGAGAGCAAAGATGTTGAGAGACCAGTATGAACGCTTATATGGTCCTCTTACCGTCATGAGTTCAGGAATGGGTTGTCCATGGCCCTGGATACAGTCACCCTGGCCCTGGGAAAAGACCAGTCTTTAAACAACCACACACTTCAAAGCAAGGAGGTATTATGTAATGTGGATATATGATAAAAAGCTGGAGTATCCGGTAAAAATAAAAAACTGCAATCCCAAGATGGCTAAATATATCATAACCCAATATGGAGGACCTGATGGAGAACTTGCAGCTTCGCTGAGATATCTCAGCCAAAGATTCAGCATGCCCACAGAAGAAGCCCGGAGCATTTTAAATGACATCGGCACCGAAGAATTGGCACACCTGGAAATAGTGGGGACAATGGTGCACCAGCTTACAAAAGGTGTACCTGCTGACGTGCTTGAGAAAAACGGGCTTGGCGCCTATTACGCAGATCACGATCATGCCATCTATCCCATCAGCGCAGCAGGAAACCCATGGACGGCTGAATATATACAGTCAAAGGGCGATCCGATAGCAGATTTATACGAAGACCTGGCTGCTGAACAGAAAGCAAGGGCCACCTACGAAAATCTCATTAACCTGGCAGATGACCCGGATGTCATTGAACCTTTAAAATTCCTGAGAGCAAGGGAAATAGTCCATTTCCAAAGATTTGGAGAAGCTCTGAGGATTGTGGAAGATAAGCTGGCACAAAAGAAATTCTTCATTACCAAGCCGGAATTCCTGAAAAAACGGGAGTAAAACTGAGAAATTAAAAAAGTTGCGTATGAAAAAAATCGGCAACAATAGCCTTGCTTCGCTGGGCCAATCTTCTAAAAAGGCATCCTTTTGGATGTCTTGGTTTTTTACATAAAACCACCCTGTTTAAAAGTCAACCATGGTTTACGAGTATTTTATCTTTATTTGAAAACAATATTTAACTCCAAAAAAGTCTGCACAATTGAAGTAAAGAAGCAATAGATAATGGCCAGCGAAGAAAACATTCTTAAGCTCCTGCATGATGCATTGCATGTTCTGCGGCATTCTTTAAAGCATTCTCAATAAAATTCTGATATTCGGTATATGCCTTTTCCTGAGCGGTTTTTCGTGTTTCATTTATTCTGTCAATATTATCTTTCAGCACCATTAATATTGTATCATCTATAGCCATCTCATCAGCCATCTTATCCATTATCCTGATTGCAGAGTCGGTTTCCATGCCTTTTCTGTAAGGTCTGTCCTCCGTCAATGCGGTGAAGATATCTGAAACTGCCATTATTCTTGCTCCTATGGAAAGACCCTTGTCTTTTATATGGAACGGATAACCTTCTCCGTTTAAGCGTTCATGGTGAAAGCTGGCATACTCCTTTATATCTTCAAAACCGCGTATGTTGTCCAGCACCCTGTAAGTGTAATAAGTATGGCTTTTAATCAGGTTATATTCTTCCGCATCGAGCTTTCCGTTCTTTTCAAGTATTTCGGTGGGTACTGCAAGTTTCCCCAAATCATGCAGATGTCCGGAAATTTTCAGCTTTCTGCACTCATCTTCGTTTAATCCGAGGCATTTTCCCAGTTCCTGCGCAACTGCTGCAACTCCGCTTGAGTGGGTGGAAGTAAATCTGCTTCTGAAATCGATAATTTTTTCGAACAGCCCGGCAATCTCCTCTATTTCATCGAATTCCAAAGTGTCGTGAATCGGTATAAACCTCTTGTGTTCAAAAAACTTGTCATCCTGTATACTCAGCCAGAATGCCTCAATCTTTGAAAGGGATATAAACTCCCTCACCAATTCGGGTGAGAACATTCTTTCGGATTGCATCAGAATTTGTTCAACAATTCTTTCTGACTGTCCCAGTATTTCCTTGTTTCTGTCACATAAGACATCTATTCTGTCTGACAGATGAAGAATATGGCTTTCAATGGGAATTTTGATGCCAAGAGCCTCATATTCGAAACGCCGGGACCAGTAAACATGATGAAAACGTATGCAATGGGCGACTTTGGCCAGAATATTGATGCTTTTTAAGAGTTGATACCCCATTTCACAATGAAGCGAAGGATTCCGGGCTTCAAAATGCATGGCTTCAAGTCTTTCTTTCAGGGAAAGTGCTCCGGAATCATGCAACAGACCTGAGATAAAAATATCTTTCTGTTCTTTTCTGGATAATCCTATTTGACGAGCAATGCTTACGGCTATCCTGGCCACCCTGGAGTGGTGCCCGGTCAAAACCGGAGATACCAGGTCTATGGCATTTGATAACGCCATAACAAGATCCGTGAGCGAAATTTTCATAAGTATGCATCCTTACAAATATATTAAAAAACACAATATATCAGCATATTGCCCAAAAATTTAACTGAAAATATGTGTAATTATATCCTTTATGGCAGACATGAAAAAGGATTTGTCCGTCTTTACCATGATCGGTTCAGGAACTTCTATGCTCTCGTTGTTAATCACGGCCATACCGTTTTCAACAAAAAGTTTTAAGGCAGTATCTTTTCCTTCTCTCTCGGCTACAATCTCAAAGGCTTTTTTCAGCCTGGGAGCCCGTCCACTCATGGTGTGGGCATCCGAAGCAACAAAATGTACCATCCGGTGCTTTATTAAAGTCAGGGCTGTCTGAAAAACCTTACTGCCATACAAACCTGTCAAACTGGTGGAATTAACTTGTGCCAGTACTCCCCTTTCGACCAAATC
>JAMNYG010000063.1 GCA_023622945.1 Bacillota bacterium
CAGTTCAATTAGGTTCCCACCTATCCCCGGGACCAGCAAAGCTTCATAACCTCCTGCAGCCAGCAATACAGCATCTTCGCCCTGCCATACAACCTTTTCAGCCCTGGAATACTGTAAATTACTCATTTACACCAACTCCATAACAATAATTTAATTAGAGATTGTTTTTCCTGCTCATGGTTTTCCTTATTCCATTCATTTTCACGACAGGTTAAATCATAGCTCAGAACTCAGAAAGGTTCATCCGTTTGTTATACTGCTATTATACAATAATAAAGTGTAAAGGAATATAAAAGTCACATGAAAAAATTGTGAAAAAACACAATATACAGGTTTGTTTTTTTATGATAATATATAATCGTGATAAGACAGGTGTATTCCGGATTACATTGCGTTCTGGCGTAGCTTTATTTCCCTGCAATTTTGATCGGCATTCAATACATCTTCTTGTTACCTTCATGAGGTCATAATTCAGGTTCTCAATACAGTAAAATATTTTTTGAAAGGTGGGTGGAAGATGTCGGTTGCGACGGGTGAAGCGGTGAAAAAGGACAGCCTTAAGGGCTTCGTGGTGCTTGACATGAACTACGACCAGGTAGAGCTCATTTCAGGCAGACGAAGGAAAAAATATTAAGATTCGCAATATTAACTACAACGAAATACAGAAATTCTCCTACGGCACATATGAAGTTAAGTACCTGTTCTTTTTAAAGAAAGTGGTAAGAGCTGTAAAAATATTCATGAAAAAAAGCGATACACTCTATGTGATGAGAGAGGATAAAACAAAGAATTTTGACAGCAACTTAGAAATCCTTAAGAAATTCGCCAAAAACAACCGTATCCTGTTTGAAGAATAAAAACTCAAGGTTTCCGTAAATTACGGAAACCTTTTTTGTCTGTGTTATATTTTTTTATTCTGAGTTATATCAGGTTGTTGCAAGCTTTGTTTCCTTTTCGGCTCGATTTCTCTTTGCGGAAACGCATTAAATCTCTCTTATCATCATTTCCTTTACCGAATCGGGATTAATGTCTCCTTCCATCGGCCCGAAAGCCGCAGTGTTCAAAGCAGCAGCCGCAGAAGCAATTTTCGCGCATTCAACAAGAGGTCTGGACTCCATCATACCGCAGAGAAAACCTGCATCAAAACAGTCTCCCGCACCCGTTGGATCAACAGGAACAATCTCATATACGCCTAAATCAGATTTACCCTTTCTCTCAAACACTGTGCTTCCGTTTTTACCCCTTTTCAATGCTATGACTTCCAATACAGGGTTTTGAAAAAGCTTTTCCACTGCATCATCTATGTTTTTTTCGCCTGAGATCAAAAGAAGCTCCTCCACTCCCGGAAGGAGGACTGAGCAATTCGCCATTACAGGCCCGATGATTTCATTTATATCCCTTGACCCAAGCAGTTCAGGCCTTATATTGGGGTCAAAACTCACTTTTGCTCCCTTCCTGACAAATTGTTTCATTGTCTCAATGATGGAATTGCAAAAATCCCTGTTGGCCATAAGAGAACAGCCCATTATGTGAAAAAAATCAGGTTTACCCTTGGTTTTGATCTCCTGCGTTTTAGCCATAACAGCAGGGGTTCCGTCGATGTGGAAAATAAACTTTCTGGATCCGTCATCAAAGTATGTAACAAATGCAACTGCCGTAGACCTGCCTGGAACCTCAAGCACATAATCCACGTTCACTCCGTCTCTTTTAAGCCTGTCCAGCACACATTTTCCAAAGTCATCATCCCCGACTCCACCTATAATTCCTGCCGAATGTCCCAGCCTTGCCACAGTATCTATGAAAATTGCCGGGGCACCGCTGGGAAACGGACCTATAAACTCACCCTTGTCATAAAGCTGCATGTTGACACGAGGTCTCATTATTTCAACGAGAATCTCTCCCTTTGTCCAGATTTCACCCATTGTAACGCACCTCTTTTTTCTCTGCTTCCTTCTTTATTTTTCTTTACTACCTATAGGATGGCATTTTTATGGAAAATTGGCAAGTGCGATATTAAAAGAAGCTTCAACGGTTAGAGAAAATACAACGTTATCGTACGTTTAGCCCAAATTATACATTTTTTGCTGAAATTTTACATTCTGTCAGCAGGCAGTTTTTATTCACGTTCATTTAAGCCGGCAGTTTAAACAGAGCCGGCAGTTTATACAGAAACCAGCAGTTTAAATACACACAGTCCCATAATAATATTTGACAGCATAATAATATTTGACATTGGAAAAGCATAAGTATATAATGAATTGTAAATTATATTGCAATTTATGTACATTATTTCCGACACGTTGGTAATGCTTAGAAAGTAATTTGCTTTTATATTTGCTGATAGTTTAAACTTTTCATAAACCATTCTTGTCAGGAAATAATATTTTACTGACAAATGTTGCACCAGTAACTGTAAATCTGTTGATTAAGAAAGGAGGTGCATCTGTTTTTTAGCCATTATAGTCAGTAAGTATCTTATTTTTCACATCTTTTTTAAGTACCATTAAAGAAACAAACGGGGGGAACATTTATGAAGAAAAAATTCTTTTCTTTCATTTCACTGTTTTTGGTTACCGTTCTTTTACTCGCCGGATGTGGCGGAAAAACTTCCGGTGGTGACCTGCAAGGTCCTCCGGCAGACCCGAAAGACTTAAAAGCCAATTTGAACTTCTATTACTGGGATGAAAACCAGAAACCCGGAATGGACAAGATTATTGAAGAATTCAACAAAATCTATCCCAATGTAAAGATAACCAGT
>JAMNYG010000006.1 GCA_023622945.1 Bacillota bacterium
ATGTTATTTATTGTCTTTTTGTTTCGTTCCTGCAGCCACCGGGCAACTGATCATTGCCCTGCACTGCCTGCAGCGACAGCTTTTATAATATAGCACACAAATTTATTATATGTCAAGAGTCAATTAAATGTTAATTTTTTATGTTCTTGAGAGCTTTTTAAAAACCATTACCTTGTTGCCTGCCTTATTAAAATAAACGTTGTCACACAGGTTGCTTACAATCATCAACCCTCGCCCGCTCTCGTTCAGCAGGCTCCATTCCGAGATTTCATCCTGTTCATAATATTTCTTGCATACATATTCATAGTCATAACCCTGGCCTTCATCTTCAATGGCTATGAATGCATAATCCTGCCTAATTATACCGGCACATATCTTTACCATTTTTGAACAGTCCTGTTTATTGCCGTGCTTCACTGCATTAACTATGAGCTCGTTAAGTATAACCTTTAATTCAAATACGGTATCTTCACACATCGGACCGTAAATGCGCTTTAAATATGCTATTACGCTACAGACTGCATCCCTTATCTGATCCATACTGCTGGATATTGATATGTTATAAAGCTTTAACGTATTCATTGTTCATGACTTCCTTGTACCTGTCTGAATTTTGCGATATCCTGACATAAAATTATTGCAGTGTGCAGAAGCAAAAAATCATCCCCGTTTAAATCATCCCTGTTAATTGTTACCCACCATACGCAAAATATAAACATCCAGGTTTTTGTCAGGAATGCCAAATATACTGAACAGACATTACTTTGCCAGTATGTTTCTGAATTTATCAAGCACCTTTCTCTCCAGCCTGGAAACATACATTTGGGACGTACCGAACTTTTCGGCTATTTCCCTTTGAGTCTTGTTCCTGAAATATCTCATTTTTATGAATTCTTTTTCCGCCTGGTTGAATCTGTCCAGGCTTTTTTCCAGGAAGTCCCTGTTTTCAATCCTTTCAAATGAAGCATCTTCAGCCCCGATGGTTTCATGAAGCTCTATATCATCATCGGCATAAGCACTCTGGTCAAAGGATTGCATATTGTAGGTACCCCATGATTCGGTTATTTCCAGGACCGTTTCTTCGCTGATGTTCAGGTAAGATGCAATCTCATCCACTCTCGGTACCCGCTGCAGTTCCTGCGTAAGAATCTCTTTAGCCTGATTTACCTTTTGATAGACCTCGTAAATTCTCCTTGGTATTCTTATGGCTGAACCTTTATCCCTGAAAAATCTCTTAATTTCTCCCACAATGGTGGGGGTGGCAAAGCTTGCAAATTTAACACCTTTTGAAACATCAAAACGCTCAACCGCTTTTATCAGGGCAACACAGGCCACCTGGTATATATCATCGTATTCCAGTCCACGGTTAAGAAACTTTTTTGAAATTATCTCGGCCAGGTAAATGTATCGATTTACTATTTCGTTTCTGATCTCTATATTTTTGGTTTTACTATATTCTCTAAAAAGCTCCTCAGTTTCATCACCGGCAAAATTCATCTTATTTTTACTATTTTGACTCATTTATAAAATTCCCCTCAAGAACTTTTGACATAGACAAAATATACTCATCATCCGTACAAAGATCTACGCTGTCCATAAGCGCAGTGATAATGGAAACGCCCAAACCTTCTATGTCGTCATTAAATATGCATTTCAATGACTTGTCTTCACAGTCAAATGTAATGCAAAGCCTGTTGTTCTCTATATTAAAAATAATCCTGTAGCAATCTGCAACCTTACTTCCCAGCAACACAAGCTTGTTGCAGACTTCCGACACGGCCACCTTTATATCTTCAATCGTTTCAATATCAAAGCCCACCCTGTTGGCCACTCCGGAAGCAGTAAGCCGCGCTACGCTGACATATTCAGCCTTAAAAGGCAAAATAAGCTTTATGGAATCCGACATTTTATTATTCCTGCCCTTCATTGTTACTCATTCCATTATGAATACCCTGTCGAGCCCGGTGATCACAAACAGTTTCCTGATATTATCCTTTAAATTGGAAAGGTATATTTTTTTCCCGTGCTGTTTCGCTCTCTTCAGGGTACCCACAAATATGCCAAGGCCTGTACTGTCTATATAGTTTAATTCACTGCAGTCAATGCGCAAATCGTTTTCTGTGGAATCGATAATACCATAAAGCTTGTCCTTGAGTTTCTGAGAGGTATATATATCAACCTCTCCGGAAAGGAACACCTTTATGGAATCATCGGTTTTTTCCTCTCTGAAAGCAAGTTCACTGGTCATCTGATTTTCCTCCTTTAAGAATCCTGCTGTTCTGCACTGTTTAACAACAGCTTCAGCAGTTCAATGGTTTTTTCCCGGTTCTTCACCCTTACGCTTATGGCTGCAATTTTCTCCTCGCCAATCACTTCAGGCGGACCGAACAAATCGCTGTCGCTGACATCTACTCCATAAAGCAACTCCTGCCCGGGATTATCGTTGCTTTCCAGAATGAAGTCCTTGTTCTTTTCCCTGTCTATTCCCAACTGGTCCGCAATAGGTTCCAGGCTCTCAAATGCCCCCTGCTTTGCATATAATTCGAAGTAGTGCTTGTCTAAAACCACCAGGTCGGTGTCTGCAGCCGCCAGAAGAACCATTATCTTATTCATCATTGTAGGAGCATTGGGATCATTTGGCCCTGAAATAAAGGCTCCGTCTATTCCCGGTTCAACCGGCACAGGAAAATTATCTTTTATTTTTTGGGCCAGGGCTTCTTCGTCAGTGCAGAATATACTGCCTATAAAAGCAATATTCAAGTCAGGCTTGACTCTTGTTACTATGCTTCTTACAGTTAACGTAAGACTGATTATGATGAACAGGCTCACCAATATGATGTACTTGTAATAATACAGGAAATTTTTCAGTTTCTTCTGCTTATCCTTACTGATACCTATCTTTGAAAGCAGTTTGTTTTCGTGAAATTCTTCGGGAATATCGCTTGTGTCATACCCCATGAGCAGATTGTAGGCCTGGTTAAGTTCTTCCAGCCTGGCGTTATACTCATCCTGGCTAAGACCGCTCTGCAGCTCGTTGCGAAGCTTCTTCAGGAGCACATCATATCTTTTGTATATCTGGTCCTTGTTGGCGTCTTCACCAACTCCCATTACTTCATATGCCTGCTTGAGATCCACTGCTCCTTCACCCCCCTAAAAAGGTCTGAAATATCTGAAAAAAGCATTCCTATGCTTTTCCGCCCTAATCACGCGGTTTCATAGTGGGGAACAGCAATACATCCCTTATGGAATAGTTGTCCGTAAACAGCATGACAAGCCTGTCTATTCCAATTCCCAATCCTCCTGTCGGAGGCATGCCGTATTCAAGGCTGTTTACGAAGTCTTCATCCATCATGTTGGCTTCTTCATCCCCGGCTGCTCTCTTCTCTACCTGCTTAAGGAACCTCTCCTTCTGATCGACAGGATCGTTAAGCTCCGAATAGGCATTCCCCATTTCTCTGCCAAAGATGAACAGCTCAAATCTCTCGGTCATATCAGGATCTGTAGGTTTCCTTTTTGCAAGAGGAGAAACTTCAATTGGATAATCGTAAATAAACGTCGGCTGAACCAGGTGCTCCTCAACGAATTCCTCAAACATGAGGCTCAGTATCTCCCCTCTTGTCAGGTTCTTCTCAACATGGAGGTTCTTTTCCTGGGCTGCTCTCCTGGCTTCCTCGACGGTCTTGATGTTTTCAAAATCAACGCCTGCAAATTTTTTTACAGCCTCTGTCATTGTCATCCTGTTCCAGGGCGGTGTAAGATCAATCTCCTGTCCCTGGTAGACAATCTTTGTAGTGCCAAGAACTTCAAGAGCTACCGATGAAATCAGGTTTTCGGTAAGTTCCATCATGTCCCTGTAATCTTTATAGGCTTCATAAATCTCAATAATGGTAAATTCGGGATTGTGTTTTATGGACATTCCTTCATTTCTGAAGACCCTGCCCAGTTCATATACCTTTTCCAGCCCCCCCACTATCAAGCGCTTTAAATATAATTCCGGAGCTATCCTCAGGTAAAGATCCATATCCAGGGTATTGTGATGGGTTATAAAAGGCCTCGCATTGGCTCCCCCGGGAATCGGGCTGAGGATAGGCGTTTCCACTTCCAGAAATCCGCGTTGGTCGAGATATTTTCTTACAGCACTTATAATTCTGCTTCTCAATATAAAGGTTTTCTTTACTTCAGGGTTAACGATAAGATCAACGTATCTTTGTCTGTATCTTAAGTCTGTATCCTTCAAACCATGCCATTTTTCAGGCAAAGGCTGAAGGGATTTGGCCAAAAGGGTTATTTCCTCCACCTTTACTGAAATTTCACCTTTATGGGTCCTGAAAACTTCTCCCTTGGCCCCAACTATATCCCCTATATCAAACTTTTTGAATTCCTCATATTTCTCCTGGCCTATTGCATCAATTCTGACATATAGCTGTATTCTGTCTTCTCTGTCCTGCAGGTCGCAGAAACTGGCTTTACCCATGCCCCTTTTTGACATAATCCTGCCGGCAACGGATACAACTTTGCCTTCCATCTGTTCAAAGTTATCTTTAATCTCTTTTGAAGAACTGGTTACATCATATTTCACAATAGTAAAAGGATCTTTTCCCTTCGACTGAAGTTCCGCAAGTTTTTGCCTTCTTACCCTCAGTATTTCGTTTAAATCTTCAAACTCACGGTTGTTGTCCTGTATTTCCGTCATTACTTTTTCCTCCATTTTTTCCTTGTAAATTCTTCCTCTTAAAATCAAAAATTCAGCTCCTATCAGTCATCGGTTTATTCCACCGAATATCTCTATATAAAATAACAGCTTACATTAAAATGCAAACTGTTATTCTAGTATATTATATATTAAATTTGCGTAATAGTAAAATATTTAGTCATATTCCGGATATATAAAAACTGCCGCTCTCCTGATGGGCTGTCTAATATCCCAATGGGTTATTTAATAATTAAAGGGTTATTTATATATTTCCAGTATCTTAAGCTTTATTATGCCTGCAGGAGCGTTTACCTCAACCACGCTGCCTTTCTTTTGTCCCATCAAAGCACGTCCCACAGGTGATTCATTGGATATTTTTGACTTTGACGGGTCGGCTTCAGTAGATCCCACTATGTGGTATTCCACCTCTTCATTAAGTTCCATGTCCAGAACCTTTACCTTGGAACCGATACCCACCGACTCGGTATTTACTTCATCTTCATCGATAACCCTGGCGTTTTTGAGCATCGCCTCAAGCTGGGCTATCCTTCCCTCTACATACGCCTGTTCATTTTTTGCTTCATCATATTCAGAGTTTTCAGATATATCTCCAAAGGACAGGGCTTGTTTTATCCTTTCCTTAATATCCATTCTCTTGGGACCCCTTAAGTATTCCAATTCTTCCTCTAATTTCTTCAGTCCTTCATAAGTAAGAACCACTTCTTTGTTAGTCATCTGGAGCCTCTCCTTTACCTTGTTTATTTTTACTTTGATCAGTGACTCATAATATACATGACATAATATTATATTACACAATATATGACAAAAAAGCATTCAAATATAAACAGCACTGAATATCAACAGTGCCTGCAAGGTAGATTCTTTCTAAAGTTTATTAAATTATAGAATAGGGCTGATATATTGTCAAGAACTCTATCCATATGTTTCCTTCAAAATCCCATCAACTCTTGTGAATATCCGGGATATACTCTTCATACCATTCCTCCTGAAATGCTAAAGCTTTATGTCTTCAATTTTCAGATTACAATACCTTCCCACAAATCCCGATACAGTGTATCCGTCCCGCAGGAACAATTCCGATACGCTTTTCATAAGAGCGGCATTTGTCACAACGGATTCCATTGACCTCAGACATCCGCATTTTAGGCCTAATATCAGTTCAGCAATCTCATATGCGCCATAAAAGGCAAACAGTTCTTTGTCCAGCATCTCCTTAAGCATCTCCGGCAGCCTTACCTCTATACCATTGATAATCATGTTTTCACCCGCAATTTCAATTTCAGCCGGTCGGCTGAAATTGAATACGAGGGTCCTGCTTCTCAGTCTGTTGCCGGAAAAGGATTTTTTAAGGCTACCCAGATTGATTAAGAAATCAGCGTTTTTAAAGCAGCTTTTTCTGTCCCCCGTAACCCTTATGGACAGGCCGGTTTCATCACAAATTGAGTTCAGTTCATTTTCAACCTGCTCTTTTTCGTCGGTTAAAACAGTCAGGTACCTGACATGGGGTGACAGAAGGCTGATGACCGCCTTAAGCTCTTCCATGCTTCTTCCATGGACCACTGCAATATCCATGTTATACATGCTTTTATCATTAACCGAGCATATTTTTTCAAGCATATCCACAAGAAGAGCCCGATACAAAAATCGCCCTTTAACATTTATCCTGCTGAAATCCTCAAATCCGTGCACGCAGGCAATCTTATCCGGAATTACGCACTCAGCATGGTTCTGCATGCAGTAATTCCCGATGAAACGCCCAATCCGTAATGTCTTCCCGGCACCCATCCGGATAAGTTCATCACTGCTGTAAGGTATTTTTATAAGGTGAATAACAATATTATCATCGAGATCTGTTCTCTTTATCCAGTTTTCATATTCTTCTTTTTTAAAAAGAGCTGATGCAGCTTTAAAAAGTCTGTTTAACAGGCCTCCACCTTCTCCGGGTCCTTCGGGGCGATGCCTGCAATACACAAAGCATAAGCTGTTCATGGCCTATCCTCTTTATAACATTGTTCACTAGATGTTTATTAGCCCATCAGCTCAAATATGCAAAAAAGACAGGCTGGATACCTGCCTTTATACGTTTACGCTGTAATTAGGCGCTTCCTTGGTGATATAAATATCATGGGGATGGCTTTCCCTCAATCCTGCACTTGAAATCCTGATAAACCTGGAATTCTCTATGAGTTCTTTAATGGTCCTGGTACCGCAGTAACCCATTCCGTGCTTTAATCCCTCCACCAACTGGAATACGGTTTCGGAAAGAGGTCCCTTGTACGGTACTCTTCCTTCAACTCCCTCAGGCACAAGTTTAACCGATTCTTCCTGGAAGTACCTGTCCTTGCTGCCCTTTTGCATTGCTCCAAGAGAACCCATGCCACGATAGACTTTAAACCTTCTACCCTGGTATATTTCAGACTCTCCGGGGCTCTCCTCGGTTCCTGCAAACAGGTTTCCTATCATTACGGCGTTAGCTCCCGCTGCTATTGCTTTTGTAATATCGCCCGAATACTTTATTCCACCGTCTGCAATCACAGGTACTCCGTACTCTCTTGCTGCCATGTAGCAGTCGTAGATTGCTGTAATCTGCGGTACGCCTACACCTGCCACAACCCTGGTAGTACATATGGAGCCGGGTCCTATTCCAACCTTTACCGCATCGGCCCCTGCTTCAATGAGATCCCGGGTTCCTTCCGGTGTAGCCACATTGCCCGCTATGACCTGAAGTTCAGGATATGCGTCCTTGATTCTCTTAACGGCGTTTATAATATTCTTAGAATGGCCGTGAGCCGAATCCACCACCACCACGTCGACTTTTGCCTGCACAAGGGCTTTTACCCTTTCGAGCATATCCTGGGTTACGCCTACCGCAGCTCCTGCCAGCAATCTTCCGTTTGAATCCTTGGCTGAGTTGGGATACTGTATGGCTTTTTCTATATCCTTAATGGTGATCAAACCCTTGAGATATCCGTTTGAATCCACTATGGGAAGCTTTTCGATTTTATGCTTTCTCAGTATTTCCTTTGCCTCATCAAGAGTGGTGCCTTCGGGGGCTGTTACAAGGTTATCCCTGGTCATTACCTCTTTTATTTTCTTATTGTAATCAGTCTCAAACCTGATGTCTCTGTTGGTAATGATCCCTACCAGCTTCCCGTTTTCGGTTATGGGCACGCCGGATATTCTGTACTTTGCCATAAGATCCATGGCTTCCTGGATGGTATTGTCGGGGTACAGGTGGAACGGATCAACTATTACCCCGTGCTCGGATCTTTTTACCTTATCCACCTCTCCGGCCTGGTCGCTTATGGACATGTTCTTGTGTATTATGCCTATTCCACCCTCCCTGGCGATGGCTATTGCCAGCCTTGATTCAGTAACGGTATCCATGGCCGCACTGACAAGAGGGATATTCAGGCGTATTTTTTTGGTAAGATGCGTTGAAACATCTATATCTCTTGGCAAAACTTCAGACTTTTGAGGAATCAGCAATACATCATCAAACGTAAGCCCTTCTTTTGCGAACTTGTCATCCGCTTCCTTGACAAATTTGTCATCCATGCGCTCACCTTCCCTTATTCTGCTTCTGAAAATATTTAAGTAATTATACTAGAAAGGATGTAAAAATGCAACGAATTTTGACAGAGCGGTCGTGTCAACTTGTTTTAGGTTTTGCGTTACTGTCTGCCCCTCTCTTTGGGAGGATCATATAGCAAATCCATTATCTCGTATGAATCTAAGTGTCCGTGTCAGCAGAGTTAC
>JAMNYG010000104.1 GCA_023622945.1 Bacillota bacterium
AGTACTATTTTATTTGAGTTCATGTTTGCAGGTTCAATTGTCTGTATCCAAGTGTTGAAGCTGATTTCGGTAAGCTCGACCTTCAGCAGATCCAAAGCCCTTTGCCAAATGTCATGAAGCTGTTTGTTCATAAAAGCATCCTCCAAACGGATTTTTATGCAAAGCCTGCAGAATTCAACCTATTAAGCTTTAGCCCTGTGATAACAACAGCCATGTATACATGGCATCATTTACATCCTATTCTAATTATTAACAAAAAAATAAAAATTAAGCTTCCTCTCTGTATTTAAAGCGTCATTTTGAGTGCCGATCATTAGACCCAAGAGACCTTTAAAAACAGATTAACGTAAAAAAACTGTTAACCATAATGCAGTCTGTGAATAATAGATAAAGTTATTCACATAGTTTTTTGAAAAAACCAAAGTTATCAACAGGCATAAATAAATATATCAGACTTTTGTTCATTGTTCAATATTGATAGAGGGAAGATATCCACAAATATTTTTGCTGTAAGGACAATTATCCACAATTGAAATAAGATGCCTTTAAAATAGTTCCTTGACATTGCTTCAGGTTTTAATATATAATTGCTTTGATGTCTCAAAATTCGATATTTCGGCCTTTACTTATGCGTTTTAGCAACATCAAGGAAGGGAACGGGGGTGTGACACATGTTAAGAACTTTTCAGCCAAATAACAGGAAAAGGAAAAAGGACCACGGATTCAGGAAGAGAATGAGTACCAGAAACGGCAGAAAAGTTTTGAGAAGACGCAGATTGAAAGGAAGGAAGATTCTTTCAGCATAAGACCGCATATGTGTGGTCTTTTTGTTTAATATCCGACTTGGAGGTTTACTTCCTGGAATGACCAAAATTCTTCCTATAAAAAAAAATTACGAGTTTCAAAGGATCTATAAAAAGGGCAGGTTCTATGTAGGAAGATACATGGTTCTTTATGCGCTGCCAAACAATAAGGATTGCAAGAGACTGGGTATTGCCGTAGGCAAAAAGGTAGGAAAGAGCGTAAAAAGGAACAGGTTAAAGAGGATTATAAGGGAAAATTTCAGGCAATATGATGATTTTTTGCAGGAAGGGAATGATTATCTGATAGTTGCCAGGAACACTGAAGAATTGCCGGGATATCACGATATAAGACGGGAAATGAAATATCTGTTTCGCAAATTGGGTGTGTTTAACGAGGAGAAATGGGAGTGTTCAAAAGGGCTTTAATTTTTTTGATCAAATTTTATCAAAAAAACATATCTCCGTTAAAGAAGCCAAGCTGCAGGTTTTATCCCAGTTGTTCGGAATATTCCCTGCAGGCTGTTGTGAAATATGGATGCCTTAAAGGCGGTATAATGGCGTTAAAAAGAATTTTGAAGTGCCATCCGTTTCATCCCGGAGGGTATGATCCTGTTAAATAAGAAAAGGAGTTACAAAAAAGTATGTTGGATTTTATTGCGTTTCCGATGGGACGATTTTTAGATTTTATATATAATACCCTGGCCTTCCAGAATTATGGACTGGCGATCATAATATTTACTCTTTTTATCAGGATTTTCATGCTTCCGCTGTTTATCAAGCAGTACAGATCTTCCCAAAAACTGCAGGAAATACAGCCACTGATCCAGGAAGTACAGAAAAGGTACAAGAACGATAAGGAAAAACTGAATCAGGAAATGATGAAAATTTACCAGGAGCATAAGGTCAATCCTGCAGGCGGCTGCCTGCCGCTTTTCATCCAGATGCCCATACTGTTTGCATTGTTCTATGTAATTTCCCAGCCGTTAAAATACATGCTTCAGGTCGGTGTTGCAGGCAAAACTCTCTTTCCTGGAAAAGAAACGGTGGCTGTTATTGATGAAGCCATAAACAAGCTCCTTGCACTTGTTCCTAAAGGAGAGGCCATATCTGTATACAGGGATATAAACATAATAAATTATTTCAGCAAAAATCCCGACATGCTTTCGCAAACACAGGGCTTGCTTGATTCAAGCCATCTTCTCAATATGAACTTCCTTGGCCTGAATCTTGGACTACAACCTACATGGAACGTCAGTGCCATAATTGATAATCTGCAATATTTGGGGCTGCTGCTTGTTCCTATTCTGGCTGCTGTCACCACATACCTCTCCATGAAATTTACTGCTGTCGCGACGCAGGCAAACAGCAGCAATGACAATAAACAGGCTCCTTCTATGGGTAGCATGACAATGATTATGCCGATTATGACCGCATTTTTTGCTTTCAGCGTTCCTGCAGGAATGGGTCTTTATTGGATCACGGGTAACCTGATCCAGATACTGCAGCAGCTTTACATGAACAAGTTTGTCATAAAGAAAAGGGAGGTTGCGAAAAAATAAATGGCTCAAGTAGTTGAAAAGACCGGGAAAACGGTACAGGAAGCTATATCGCTTGCACTTGAGGAGCTTGGTGCCAGTGAAAGCGAAGTTGATATCGAGGTATTAGAGGAAGGCTCCAAAGGAATATTTGGGTTTATCGGAACAAGATTGGCCAGGGTAAGGGTGACTCTTAAGGAAACAGCCGGAAGCATAGGTATGAAATTCGTCCGGAATGTACTGGAAAAGATGAAAGTTGAAGCTGATATTGACGTGGAGGAAGACGAAGAATCAGTTTACCTCAGGATAAGGGGAAGGGATATAGGTATAATTATCGGAAGAAGGGGAGAAACCCTGGATTCCCTTCAATATTTGACCAGCCTTGTAGTAAACAAGAACACTGAAAGGTACAAAAGAGTGGTCATAGATATAGAGAATTACAGGAAAAAAAGGGAGGAAACTCTTGTCAGACTTGCGGAAAAGCTTGCCGCCAGGGTGGTTAAATATAAAAAGCCTATAACTCTTGAGCCTATGAATCCCTACGAAAGAAGGATAATTCACTCAACGTTGCAGAATAATAAATATGTAGAGACCCATAGTATAGGAGAAGAACCCAACAGGAAAGTGGTAATAAGGCTTAAATAGATTTTGATCTGAAAATGAAATTTTCTGATGGACAATGGACAATTGAGGTGATAGAATTGTCAATTGTCCATTTTGCATAATGAGTGAAAAAAGGAAAGTAACCAAAACTTATATATGATTATATATCAAGATATAATACTGAAAACGATGTTTCAAAAAGGGAGTGAAAGATGTACACGGAAGATACCATAGCTGCCATATCTACCGCCCTTGGCACGGGCGGAATCGGTATTGTCAGAATAAGCGGTGACAAAGCCTTTGATATTGCCGACAGGATATTTAAGGGCAGGACAGGCTTTAAAAGCCTTAAGTCCCATACAATAAACTACGGGAAGATAGTGGATCCTGAAAGCGGAGAGGTTCTTGATGAAGTCCTCGTGGCAAAAATGAACAAACCCAGGACCTACACCCGTGAGGATGTAGTTGAGATAAACTGCCATGGGGGGCCTGTTGTGGTAAGAAGGGTTCTTGAGCTGGTGCTGAGAGGGGGCGCAAGGCTGGCAGAGCCCGGAGAATTTACCAAAAGGGCATTTCTTAACGGCAGGATAGACCTTTCCCAGGCAGAAGCGGTTGTGGACCTCATAAACGCAAAGACCGACGAAGGAACCAGGGCTGCCATAGGCCAGCTGGAAGGCAGGCTTTCTGCAAAGATACGCGAAGCAAGAAACAGCCTCATAGATCTCATCGCCCACATAGAGGTTACGGTGGATTATCCGGAGCACGATATAGAGGAGATTACAGGCCGGATGGTATATAACCAAATACGCGCCATCAGGCAAAGACTTGCAGATATTGCAAAAGATTTTGACAGGGGAAGGATAATACGGGAAGGCATAAGCGTCGTAATTGTAGGAAGACCCAACGTGGGGAAATCATCCCTCCTCAATGAGCTGGCCGGGAAAAACAGGGCCATAGTTACCGATATTCCGGGTACCACCAGGGACATCATTGAGGAATATATAAATATAAAAGGTATTCCCGTAAGGATAATAGATACGGCCGGCATCAGGGAAACCGAAGACAAAGTTGAGAAAATCGGGGTGGAAAGAGCTGAAAAAGCCATAGAAAATGCCGATCTGGTCATAATGATGGTGGATGCGTCCTGCGGCCTAACGGAAGAAGACATAAGGATTTTCATGAGGATTCGGAAAAAGAAACACATCATTATGATAAATAAAATAGATATTGCCGAAACAGAAGCAGTTGATCACATAAGGGACCAGCTGGATGATGAAAACATCATAACTACTTCGGTGAAAAACGGTACAGGCTTAGACAGGCTTGAGGATATGATTGAAGAGCTGTTTGTCGAAGGATCGGTGGGAAGCGGAGATGGCGTTATCATAACAAACATAAGGCATAAGGACCTTATCGACAAGGCCATTTTCAGCATAGACCAGGCCATAGGATCATATGATGGCGGAATGCCCCTTGATTGTCTCACCATTGACATAAGGGATGCTGCTGAGTACCTGGGACAGATAACCGGGGAAACGGTAAGCGATGATGTAATTGAAAAAATATTCAGCAGCTTCTGCGTGGGGAAATAAGCGGTTGAAACGTGTATTGCAAGTTGGAACGGATTGGAAAAAAGCAGGTACGATTGTAAAGTAGCAGGCAAAGGCAGGTGAAAATATGGAATTTTTAGCAGGAGAATATGACGTTGCCGTAGTGGGAGCAGGGCATGCAGGCTGTGAGGCGGCTCTTGCGGCTGCAAGGCTCGGATGCAGGACGGTGGTTTTTGCCATCAACCTGGACAGCATTGCCAATATGCCATGCAATCCCAACATAGGAGGAACGGCCAAAGGACATCTGGTCAGGGAAATAGACGCACTGGGCGGCGAAATGGGAAAAAACGCCGACAAATGCTTGATACAGTTAAAAATACTGAACAGGGCAAAGGGGCCTGCCGTTTTTTCTTTAAGGGCCCAGGTAGACAGGAGAAAATACCAGATTGAAATGAAACACACCCTGGAAAAGCAGGAAAACCTGGACATAAAACAGGCAGAGGTGGTTGAACTCCTTACCGATGAAAACAGGAGAATCCGCGGAGTAAAAACCCATACGGGTGCAATATACAATTGCAAGGCAGTTGTGCTGGCAACCGGAACTTTCTTAAAGGGCAGGATAATAATCGGGGATGTCAGCTTCAGCGGTGGCCCTGACGGGCTGTTTCCTGCAAACAAGCTTTCGGACAGCTTAAAAGAGCTTGGAATACGCCTTATGAGGTTTAAAACGGGCACTCCTGCCAGGGTCAACAAAAGAAGCATTGATTTTTCAAAAATGGTTGAGCAGCCGGGGGATGAAAGGATAGTTCCCTTTTCCTTTGAAAATGAAGAAATCGATAAGGAACAGGTATCCTGCTGGCTTACCTATACCAATGAAGAGACCCACAAAATCATCAGGGACAACCTTCACAGGTCTCCCCTTTACAGCGGCATGATTGAAGGAGTGGGCGCAAGATATTGCCCCTCCATCGAGGACAAGGTGGTAAAGTTTGCCGACAGGAAAAGCCACCAGGTTTTCATAGAGCCTATGGGGCTTGATACTCAGGAAATGTACGTCCAGGGCATGTCAAGCAGCCTTCCTGAGGACGTCCAGATACAGATGCTGAAGACCATTCCTGGTCTTGAGAATGTATCGGTAATGAGAGTGGGCTATGCTATAGAGTATGACTGCATTGACCCGACCCAGCTTAAGCTTTCCCTTGAATTTAAGACGGTGGAAGGGCTTTTTTCGGGAGGACAGATAAACGGAAGTTCCGGTTATGAAGAAGCGGCTGCCCAGGGACTGATAGCAGGAATAAACGCAGCAATGAAGGTAAAAGGCAGGGAGCCGCTGATACTTGACAGGTCCCAGGCGTACATAGGAGTACTTGTTGACGACCTGGTTACCAAGGGCACAAACGAACCATACAGGATGATGACATCGAGAGCCGAATACAGGCTTCTTCTAAGACAGGATAATGCGGACCTGAGGCTTACCCCCATAGGGTACAAGATTGGCCTGATCAGCGAGGAAAGATACAGAAAATTTGAAGAAAAAAGAAGGCAGATAGAAGAAGAGATCGAAAGGCTCAAAAACACCATAATCCCGCCAAGCGAAAAGGTGAACAGCTTCCTTGAGAGCAAAAACAGCACCCTGATAAAAACCGGGGTAAGGCTGATTGACCTTCTTAAAAGGCCCGAGCTGGATTATGAATCCCTGGCGGAAATAGACCCGGAAAGGCCTGAGCTCAGCTTTGCCGTACAGGAACAGGTTTCAATATCGGTAAAGTATGAGGGATATATCAAAAGGCAGATGATGCAGGTAGAACAGTTTAAGAAGCTGGAAAACAGGAAAATACCCGAAAACATAGATTATAACGACGTTCACGGGCTGCGAATTGAGGCAAGGCAAAAGCTCAATGCCATAAGACCTTCCTCGGTCGGCCAGGCTTCAAGAATTTCAGGAGTTTCCCCGGCTGATATATCTGCCCTTCTGATATACCTGGAGCAGCAGCGAAGAAAGGGAGACAAAGGATGAAGGAGGCGCTTATGTCCGATAACATGGAGCTTATCCGGCTGCTAAAGGAAGGAATAGGACAATATGCACCGGGATTTGACGATGCAATGGCTGAAAAGTTAATAAAATACATGGAAATGCTTAAGGAGTGGAACCAAAGGATCAACCTTACAGCCATTGAAGACGAAAGGGAAATGGTCATAAAGCATTTTATCGATTCTGCAAGCATTCTTCCCTTTCTTAAAGATGAAAGCCTTGAACTGATAGATGTAGGCACGGGCGCGGGGTTCCCCGGAATTCCCGTGAAAATTGTTTATGAAACCGTAAACGTGACCCTGCTGGATTCCCTTGAAAAACGGATAAAGTTTCTCAATGAAGTTATAGCTTCACTTAACCTTAAGGGAATAAGGGCAATACATGGCCGGGCAGAGGATAAAGGCAGGGATGCCGAATTAAGGGAAGCATTCGATGTTGCGGTGGCAAGAGCCGTTGCAAACCTGCCGGTGCTTTTGGAATACTGTCTGCCTTTTGTCAGGGCGGGAGGAATATGTATTGCCATGAAAGGGAGCAACATAGAGGAAGTTAAAGCATCAGGCAAAGCTCTGGACGTACTTGGAGGAGCCATAGAGGAAATAAGGGAGATAACCCTTCCTTTCTCGGATATAAAAAGACACATAATTGTAATAAAAAAGGTGCGACAAACGCCGACCAAATATCCAAGAAAAGCGGGGAAGCCGTCAAAAGACCCTATTCAATAGGGTCTTTTCCGTATTAATATGCATTTATTTGACGAACGATTCCTTTATATTTAAAAAGGAATCGGGGAAATAATTGGAGAATATATCCTTCGTATTACTCATACCAAATTTTTACATATCTGTATATGAGTAAAAAATATACGAAGGATGGTGTAATAATGTTCGAAGGTAAGTTTCAGCTCAGCAAAGGCGAAAAGAAGCAGACACAGAAAAATATCGCTTACATCCCCATCAGCAGCATACGCCCAAATCCCTATCAGCCCAGGAAACAGTTCAATAAATCATCCCTGGAGGAATTATGTGATTCCATAAAGCAATACGGTGTTTTGCAGCCAATAAATGTAAGGAAGATAGCCGGAAACAGCTATGAACTGGTGGCGGGGGAAAGAAGGCTCAGGGCGGCAACCATGGCGGGCCTTACCGAAATTCCGGCAATCATATTGAATGTGGATGACAATGATTCTGCGGTGGTGGCATTGATTGAAAACCTCCAGAGGGAAGACTTAAGCTACATGGAAGAAGCCGAAAGCTACTACAACCTGATCACAGAGCATGGGTTTACCCAGGAACAGCTTGCCCAGAAAATAGGGAAAAGCCAGTCTACCATAGCCAACAAAATAAGACTGCTTAAACTTCCTCCCATGGTGAAGAAAATACTTGCGGACAACAACCTTACCGAACGCCATGCCAGGGCACTGCTTAAACTTCATGATGAGCAGCTTCAGCTTAAAGTTTTAAAGATAGTCTGCGAAAAGGGACTTAACGTGAAAAAGACCGAGGAGCTTATAGAAAAGGTAATCGAAAAGTACACAAAATCTTCTGAGGAGAAAAGCAAGGCCAAACTACTTAACAGAAACGTCAAGGATATCAGGATATTCGTAAACACCATACGCCAGGCAATAGAGGTTATGAGAAAAGCTGGGGTAAATGCAAAGGCTGCCCAGCGTGACAGGGGAGAGTACGTAGAATTCATAGTAAGGATTCCCAAACAAAGCAGCAGTTCGTAAGGTCTGCAAAAAAGTGGACAGCTTTTTAAAAGTCGGTTAAAATATTATACGTGTCATGTTATTGTGTGTCATGACGTATAATTGCGTATCATTATGTGTCATTATGGAAAATGAATAAGCTTGAAAAACAAGTTTCATCCTGCATATGTTTAATGCAGGAATTTCGGAACGTGATTCTGATTTGGTCAAAACACAACTTTGATCATATATGATTCTTAGCGTAAATTTTGGCGTTGAATGACAAATGCCGGAACCGGCTTAATTAGCCAAACAAAAGAATTTAGAAGAGAGGTTGCAAGGAACAAATGGCTGATAATTCAGAACAAAGGATAATACCGGTAGATATCGAGACCGAGATGAAGAAATCCTTCATTGAATATGCCATGAGCGTAAT
>JAMNYG010000081.1 GCA_023622945.1 Bacillota bacterium
GGAAAAATGCACAGCATTTTTACCTTTTAAGAATGCTACAAGAGAATAAATTAGGTTTTAAACTACAGTGAAAATGAATAGAAAAAAATTGCCCACGTTTACTTGACACAAACTCCCCGTCCCCTTGTCACCCTTGTCACGCATGTTTGTGCTAAAATAATATTAGCAGCAGAACCCTTAAAAACAAGAGAGGCAGACAAAAAGACGGGCGACGCTTTGTATATCAAGCATGGGGAGGAAAATAATGTTTTTTGATATGTCAAATAATTCTGCGGACAAATTATTGTCCAATTTGAATGATCAACAGAAGAAAGCAGTTATAACTACGGAGGGATATGTCAGAGTTATTGCCGGCGCCGGATCCGGCAAAACAAGAGTAATAGCCCATCGATACGCTTATCTTGTTGATGTTGCAGGTATTTCCACCAAAAATATACTTTGCGTTACTTTTACCAACAAGGCTGCAAATGAAATGAAAAAGCGTATTCGCAGTTTAATTGGAGATGCCGATCTCGGCCTGATATGTACATTTCATAGTTTTTGTGTCCAGCTTCTCAGGGAAGATTGCCATGTGGTTCAATATCCTTCTCGCTTTCTTGTACTTGATGAAGATGATGTGGAGTCCATTTTAAAAGGTTGCTTTGAGAATTTAGGTGTGACATCGAAGGATCTTACAATTCAAGCGGCCCGTGAAAATGTGATAAACTACAAAAACGGAAAAATGTATCCATTATATATTGAAATGCTGTCCGACCCTAAAATGGAACTTCTTAATGAGTATCGCAACAATGCCACTGATCTTATGGATAAAATATTCTATGAATACCTTTACACACAAAGAAAAACCTTTGGTCTTGATTTTGATGACTTGATGAATTTTACCTTATATATCCTGGATACTGATAATAATGTTAAGGAAAAATGGCAAAAAAGGCTTGAATACATAATGGTTGATGAATTTCAGGACGTCAGTTTGCATCAGTATCTTTTAGCGGAGATTCTGAGTGGATATCATAAAAACCTTTTTGTAGTGGGTGATCCGGACCAGGTCATTTACACCTGGAGAGGTGCAAATGTAGAATTTATATTAAATTTTGACAAACGTCACCCTCAATGCAAAACCATAATTATGGACCAGAACTACAGATCGCTAAGCAAGATAATAACAGCATCAAATTCGCTTATTAGAAAAAACAGATTTCGCATAGAAAAGGATTTGAAAGCGGTAAGAAACGGTGAAGGGCAATGTGTTTATTTCCACGCAAAAACACAGCATGAGGAAGCAGACTGGATTTCAAATCAGATTATATCTTTACAGGAGCAAGGTGCGAAGTTTTCTGATATTGCTATACTTTACAGAGCACATTACGTATCTCGTGTTATTGAAGAATCGTTTGTGCGCAAGCAGATTCCCTATACTTTATACAGCGGAATAGAATTTTACCGCAGGAAAGAAATTAAGGATGTTTTAAGTTATTTGAGGCTGATATGCCGCGGTGATGATCTGTCATTTTTGCGTGTGATCAATGAACCAAAACGCGGCATTGGTAAAAAACGCATTAAGTACCTGCAGGAATATGCGGAAGAACATAATTGTTCTCTGTTAACGGCCCTTTCCGAGAATATAGATAATGCCATTATTAAAGGCACATCGGCAAGGCAATTCCTGGACATGATTGATAAATTTAAAGCTACATATACTCAAATGACTATATCAGACTTGCTTACTGAACTGCTTGAGGCCAGTGGTTACGAAGAATATCTTCGCGTTTCCGGTGATGAAGACAGGCTAAATAATGTAGCCGAATTAAAGCAAGCTGTTTATGAGTTTGAAACAACAGCAGGAGAGGATGTAACACTGGAGGATTATTTGGATCATATTGCACTTTTTACAAATATGGATAAAGAAGATCAAAAAGATACTGTTAAGATGATGACCGCACATTCAGCCAAGGGATTAGAATTTCCTTTCGTATTTGTGACGGGAATGAATGAAGGAATTTTCCCGTCAAGGAAAATAAATACTCCGGAAGAACTGGAAGAGGAACGCCGTCTTGCTTATGTAGCAATGACAAGAGCAAAAGACAAGCTTTTTCTAACCGACTCTGAAGGAATAAATTATGATGGTTCTTTTCGTTATCCATCCAGATTCATTTTTAATATTGAAAAAGCAAACCTTGATTATGTAGTTGAATTACCTCAGGAATTGGTTGATGATGCGAAGGGATACATACAGGCCAATGAAGAAATGATATTTTGTAAGGAAAAATTTAAGGTTAATGATAGAATTGTTCATCCCATATTTGGCCCTGGCGTAATAGTGGATATTGATCATAAAAATTCATGTTACATAATCAAATTTGAAAATGTGAATACAGAAAGAAAAATATCTTTTAGGGCGAGCTTAAGTGCTGAGTGACAGGGGGACGAGTGACAGGGGGACGTGACAGGGGGACGGGGGTTGTGTCACAACTTGATAGGAGAACGTGGGTAGTGTCATCCAGGGGTAGAGTCACCCAGAGGTAGTGTCACCCATAAGGTAACAACACCATCGTCCCGTTGTCACGCCCTTGTCATGTCACTTGCTCCGTGCCAGTACCCTGGGTGTCAATACCCCCGTCCCCTTGTCACACTTCAATGCCTTAAGCCGAAGCGTTTATTCAAGCGGATTGTCTCAATAAGTGCGCAATACTTATCCGCCAGGCATATGATCAAGGCTTCCCTGCTTTTGGGAATTCTCGTGATGTTCAGAGGCCACATATGACTGCGTATGACTTCCTGCTGTTTTTCAGATATGCCGAAATATTTTACTGCGTTGCTGCATGCGATATCAGGATGATCAAAGCCATGAGTTCTTCGGGCAGGAGCACCGTCATGCCAGTCATAAAGATACAGGTCGTGAAGCATTGCTGCTTCTATAAGCTCCTTTTCATCTGCGTTAAGATGCAGTTTTTTATTGATAAGATAACTGATCCATGCAACATTTTCACAGTGCTCCAGTGTGGTGGTTGTACCGTGCTGGATGTACTCATCCATCTGTCTTATTACATCGGATTTGTAATAATCTTTGATCAGTTCAAGAAATTGCTTTTCACGAAGTTGTTTCGCTATCCTGTTTTTACGCCCTGAAAGTTTAAAAACCGCAATGCGCTGAATTGCCTTATTATAAAAGGAATTCTTATTGCTATAAATTCGATCAACTATATTTGACATATGATTTTGAAATTCTTCATCCAGGGAAGCGACATAATTCTGAAAATCCGTCAGAGACGATATTGTCAAAGTGGTATCTACAGATATGATTGAAACGATTATAAGGGCCAGAACATCCAATAACGGCTCAGGTAAAGAATTAATTCCGCTGTCTACCAAAGGTATCAGGACTCTCATCAACAGTATTGCTCCAAACCCAAATGCAATGGACGTAGGTACACTGGTCCTTCCGTTGATATTCAGAGGAATATCGCTATAATCCCACCATCTTGCCTTGAACAGTTTTTCAAGAACCCATGAAGTAAAACATTCTAAAATCATGCTAACAGCAAAACCAATTATAAATACCATCCACCATTCCATATTCGATAGATGGCCCGCTTTTATCAAGTCATATATGAAAAGGCCTACTATTGATCCAAATCCATATATCGGGCAAATGGGACTGTAAAGAAATCCGCGGTTAGCCCATTTTTGTTCACGTATGGTGCAATATATGCTTTCCCAGACCCAGCCGAGAAAACTGAAAAGGAAGAAGGCAACAATATACCTGTTCAAAGCAACCACTCCTTTTCATTTTTCATAAAAAACCATTTGGAAAGCTTAGATTGGCTTGTATCACAATAAACACTAATCATCTTCTGTTTTCAAAACATTGCGGATAATCATGATTATATCAGAGATCAGGATACTTTCAAAGTAAATTAAGCCGCAAAGGATGGCATCAATCTCATCAGCCAGCGTTTAATTACTAAACTTGTTGAATTATTAAATTATTGAGTTTGTACCAATTTTAAAAAGTACATTTCCTGGATTCTGAGATTTGGAAAAGGAAGGTGACAAGGGGACGGCGATGATGTCAAAGCGGTGGTGACACTACCCCCGTCCCCCTGTCACATCCAACTTCCATAAGCAAAATATTTTCCACTCACTTCACTTCCCCCCTTCTTTCCATAAACTTTCTCCAGTTTCCGTCCGGTACCAGGATACCGTTCTCCTGGGCATATCTCTCATCTGTGTAAATATACACCCAGCAAGTTGTCTCTACCCCATCCTTTGTAAATACATTCTTCTTAACTCTAACGTACAGGTTATCACTTCTCCCTTTAGCATAATCCTCCAACCTGTCCAGATATTTCAAAAGGTTTTCATCAACAGGTTCAACAATCTCACCCTGGACCACTCCTTTTCCATCCAACAGAGCCGGGTATCCTTCAGGCAGGTGGTAAAGGAGTCCATCTGTTTTGCCGGGTGTTACGCATTTTATCCGTCCTTCAAGATATCTTTTGTAATTTTCGAAATCTTTCATTAAAGTTCCATATACGAATACTTTGCTTAAGTGAACCCCGCTGCCTGAAAATTCATTTTCGCATCCTGCCATTTTCATCCCCCTTTCTTTATTCATTGGGATTATATGGTATCATACAAAACCCCTTTTCTTCCCATCGGCAACTACCTTTTGTTCTTATAAGAACATCCTACAGGAAAAAGAAAAAAGAGCCATGAAGCTGAGCTTCATCTTATAAATCACAACATGGCAAGGGACGGGGATTGTGTCATCACCCCCGTCCCCTTGTCACTTTAGAATATCTCCAATCTCATCCTCACCTAAAAAAGTATAAGTACATATCTTCCATGTTCGGGGTAATCGGCTGCGCAGCAGGGTGTGGCTGCTGCTCGGAGATTAGTCTTAAAGTGCTTTTTCCTTCAAAATGTACAGTATTACTACATGGATACTGCTTTGCCAGTACGGTTCCTTCATCTATTGAGAGCGTCACCGTCCACACTTTTCCTTCCAGCAGGACGAGCAGTTCCGCAGGCTTTCCTATTTCCAGCACTCTCCCTTTTTTCAGAAGTATTACCTCATTAGCGACCGCTTCGATGTCGGAAACGATGTGTGTGGACAACAGTACAGTTTTGTTTTGTGACAAATCGCTTAGTATTCTGCGAAAGCGTATTCTTTCCTCAGGGTCAAGTCCGGCAGTAGGCTCGTCCATGATTAGTATTTGTGGGTCGTTCAGCAATGCCTGGGCAATACCGACACGTTGACGCTGGCCGCCGGAGAAGCCGCCTAGTCTTTCTCTTTTAATATCAGATAGCCCTACCAGCTCCAATAATTCATCGGTTCTTCGCCTTGCTTCAAACTTGGATAGTCCTTTTAGCCTCGCAATATAAAGCAAAAACTGCTCTGCTGTAAAATTAGGATAAACACCGAAATCCTGCGGCAAATATCCAAGTTTTTCTCTAAATGCCGGGCCGAGGGAGGAAATCTCTTGTCCATTAAACAGTACACGCCCGGTGGAAGGAACAAGAAGGTCGGCTATTATACGCATCAAGGTTGTTTTCCCCGCTCCGTTTGGCCCGAGCAATCCGTAAATCCCGTACTCCAGTTTGAAGTTCACACCCTCCAATGCGGGAGTTTTATCATATATTTTACTTACATTTTCAACCGTGAGGCTCATAGTTCTTTGCGCTCCTTCCTTTTTGCAATTGCTATCGCCAGTACAAGTACAGGAATTGTGCAGTACCAAATGACCCAAAACCACGGCATGGATTGCAACAATCTCCCCCGCATAAGTTCGGTAAAAAAGCCATAACGAAAGAACCAAAACAATTCAAAGGGCTTTACTACGTCATCATTAACAAATAAGCTGACAATAAACGGAATGCCGCAAATACAAAGTGTTACAGGTTGTGATTTGCTTATATCACAAATCGCCCCGGCAACTACAGACAGGCCGACTGATCCGCACAGCGCAACTCCTGTTCTGGTGAAAAAAGTTGTAATCCATTGGTCATGCGAAGTAATCCCTTGACCAATGAATGCTGATAATATAATATTGGCGGCCGCAAGCAACAGTACGCCGATACCAGCCCCTGTTGCAACAGCAAACTGCCGATACCAAAACAATCTCCGCCGCCCTAACATAGTGCTGGATATTATATCCTGCACACCATACTCACGGTCCATGGAAAACAGGCGAATTAAGACAACCAAAATTAAGACCGCCATTGTGAAAGCCCCGATTTTGCTCCAGAAGTCAGCAAATAAACTCCAGAACAAATCTTTCCGGTAAAGCCGGTCCAAATATGCCAATATCAGCCGGATTGCCATTCCTGCACCTATTATCAGCCAGTAAAACGGTGTTTTTAAAATCCGTAACAGTTCCTTACTCATCGCCGCTCCTTTCGTTTCCACAGAAGCCACACAGCGGCAAACTCAATCATAATTGCGACTATCACGAAGAGAATAGGCTTCCATATTTGTTCCCAGTCGCCCCGCGGCATACTGCCAGCAGCACTTAGACGTGAATAGCTTTCCTGCAGCATAAATCCACTAAATCCGTAATGAAACAGAAAATCACATATCCTGCCAAGCCAATTACCCTGTATCCGGTATCGCCCAACATAGTAATAACCTAAAAAAGCTATATAGCATCCTCCGCACAAAACAATGACCCACGCGCTTCGCTTTGCGATTGTTGCTACAACCAGGACGAATCCTGCAAAATATAAAGCTCCCAAAAACAGGAAAATGTATTGAACGATACAGTATGTGAGGTTGCTCATAGGAGCCTCTTCAAAATATACTCCTTGCGTCATTTTTCCTGACGCGTCAGCAAACCCGAACCTATAGCCGTTTACAACAATGCTCAGTATTCCGATAACTGCAATAACAACAGCACAATACTGAACCGTCAGGATAATTTTAGCTGCATAAGTGCCCATAAGGCCGTTTTTTGCCGTGCGCAGCAGGCAGCTTGTATTGCGTTCCCTTTCATAACAGAATATGCGGGAAAGACCTATCACAATCAAGAACGCCGTAAGTGTGGCTCCGTATGTGTAAATGTTTTGCTGAACACCAAACCATTTCAAACTGCTGCTATCTTTTTCCATATAAAGAGAAAGCGATAGAAAAGCAAATCCTAAAAGATATCCAATCCAAACTTCACGGAATGTGCAGTGTTTTTTCCATTCAGCGCGTAGAAGATGCATAAACCGTGTCTCCTTTCCTTAGGGCTTTTATCTGCGCCCGCGGTCCCAATACTTCCGGTGATCGTGAACACGGTGTTCCTGCCCGGAGACGATTTATATACAGGTATTAAATAATTACAATGCAGCTCCTTATTTTGTTAGAGAAAACCTCCCCACCTCAGCGGAATTCCCAAGAATCTTCAAAAATGCCGGGCGTACAGCTCCGTCAGAGATGTCTTCGCCGTTGTTTTTCTCGCCCTTGCCGTCAAGCATCACCAATATATCAGGAGCATTTTCTCCCGCTCTTCCCTTGTGGTCTGTGTAGACCGCCTTGCAGCCAGCTTTGCATGGAGCCTGCAGCTGGGAAGCGCGCTTTAATACTTGCACTTACATCAGCATTATATATTTCATGGAAAATAATATCAAGCGGCTGCATAAATGCAATACTATCTGCTGAGATGAAATTTAAAAAGTATAATTTCTCTCTTCATTTCTTTACTTTGGAATATAATACAATTTTAACTTTACTCAGATTCAAGTATTTTCTTCGAAAATGGTTATTCTATGCCGAGTGCTGCTTTCCATTCAGCTTCATTAAATCCTACCAGTACGAAACCGGCACCAATGAGAATAGGACGCTTCACAAGCATACCGTCTGATGCCAGCAGGCTATACTGTTCATCCTCGCTCATGGTGGAGAGCTTGTCCTTCAGCTTCAGTTCCTTATATAGCAGTCCACTGGTGTTAAAGAACTTCTTCAGTGGTAGACCGCTCTTCTTATGCCAGTCTTTCAATTCCCCTATTGTAGGGTTATTCTCTTTGATATGCCTTTCTTCAAAGACTACGCCGTTTGCCTCCAGCCATTTCTTAGCCTTCTGGCAAGTGGTGCATTTTGGATAACATACTAATACCATAATGTACCTCCGTTCTCTCTTTCATCAGTTTTCTTCTGAGCAAATTAGATTTCTTGCCAAATGCGTGACACGGGGACGGGGGTTGTGTCAACAAATGACAAAACCCCCCTCCCCCGGTGACACCAGTAAAAAGATTTTACTTATCATCCTTTTCTCTCCTATTGTTATCATCCATTTTTGCAGAAATTTTATGTCGCCGGATTTCTTGTATGGGTAAAATCCTGTTTGACATCCTCCATTAAGTTCGAGATTCATTGCATCCAGGATTTTCTTTCTATTATCTTCAGGCGTTTTTGTAAGCTCCAGCCATGAGTTTAACGAAACCTCAATATCCGTGGTTTCCTGCAAAATAATATTTAAACCTGCGTCCTGGTATAGTGCAGTGATTTCTTGCCTGCTCAGATTTCTGACATGGGACATATCCCTAAGAGTTTCATAATAATCCCTTTGTTTTCGCAGTAATTCATCAACTGCAATCATATCAATAATAACCAGCTTACCACCCGGCTTTAATACTCTTTTCATTTCATCAAATGCTTTCTTTGTATCGGTAAAATGATGAAATGCAAACCTTGAAAACACTACATCAAAATAATTGTTTAAGAACGGAATTTCATACGCATTCCCAAGAACAAATATCATATTGCCAAGTTTTTGTTCTTCTGCTTTTTGCCTGCCTACCTCCAGCATTTCAGGCGTCAAATCCAGACATATTACTTTATCCACATAAGGAGCAATCGCACGCCCGTTTACACATGTACCTGAGGCAACCTCCAGCACTATATCCTTATGGCACAGCCCCATTTTCCTGACAGTATATGCCAGGTATTCTTCATTTGAAAAATTCATGGATGAATTTTCAAAGTTTTCCGCCTGTTTTGCAAAAGATTCTTTTATTAATCTTTCATTTGTCATAATGCTGTTCCTTTCTTAGGAATTTTAAATCTGCTCATATCATTGTTTTCGTGTTTCAGCAATGAAACCTTATTCATTATTCCACCACCATATCCGGTCAGTGAATTGTCTGATCCGACAACTCTGTGACATGGAACAATAATACATATTGGATTCCAGCCTACGGCCCTGCCGACAGCACGGGAAGACATCCTTGATATGCCATGTTTTTTGGCGATAATATCTGCAATCTCACCATAGGTTTTTACTTGGCCGAAAGGTATCTCAAGCATAATATCTATTACTTCCTTACGAAATTCTGTAAGGTTTGCTATTTTATATTTCGGAGTAAAGTCCGGGTTTTTGCCGCTGAAATAGATATCAAGCCACCTAATTGTATCTTCAAATACTGGAAGCATTTTTTCTTCACAGTCAAGGGCATGTTTTGATACATCTCTGGAACCTTCAAACCATAACCCGGTAAGGTATTCTCCGTCACTATTCATCCACATATCTGAAAATCCATCCGGTGTTTTGTAGTAATATTTTAAAGCTCATGGTTTTCTCACTGATCTTTTATAGTTCTTTTTTCTTTGTGCTTTTTCTCTCATGTATGTCTCCTTTCGGCTCATGGAATGCTTCCTTGGCGCCAATCGGATTAATAAGGATAGCATATTTCACTCTACACTTTCTGGCATGCAGGGCATATATAGGAAGTTGTGCTTCCGGTTTTTATTGAAATTATCTTCTCACCGCAGACCGGACAGGGCTGGTTTTCTTTGTAACCCACAAGGAAATAGTCCGTTGTGTAGCCTCCTTTTTGCCCGAAGAAATCACTTTCGTAAGCAAACGTTCCTTTTTCCAGTGAAAAGTTTAATATATCCATTATGCTGCTATAAAGTAGTTTGATTTCATCCTCATTCATATCCGATATTCTCTTTTGGGGATGTAGTCGAGCTCTGAATAAAATGTCGTGCATATACATGTTGCCTATGCCGCTGACATTTTTTTGATTCATCAGAAAAGCTTTGATCTGCGTTTTTTTGCCTTTTAGGATCGATGAAAAATAATCAAGAGTAAATCTTTCGTCAAAGGGGTCAATCCCAATATCTTTTGTATTCGGCTCTGATGCAAGTTCTTCATCCGAGACGAGCAAAAACTTTCCGAACCACCAAAAGCGGGCTGTATAACCGCTTCCATCGCTAAAGACAACTTTTACCTGATACTTGTCAGGCTTGTTCTTCTCATTTTCGAAAAACAAAATATCCGCACCCATACCGAGAGACAGCAGGATGTTTTCGCCGTTATTGAGCTCAGTTATAATCCATTTCCCTTTATTCCTGATATCCTTAATCCTTGCACCGCTTACTCGTTCTTGAAATTCATCAGGCGGGACGTTAGAGCACTTTTCCTGCAACAGGGTTATAGATTGAATGGTCTTTCCGTGCAGAGTATCTCTCATTTGTCCTGCGAGTTTAAAGATTTCAGGCAACTCAGCCATTTTCCATTCGCCTCTTTTTACATTTTATTTTGTATCATAAATATATCTTGCTGGATCTGCTCAACTTATCCCCAATATTCCACCTTTGGGTTTTCTCGATTATTTCACAATGTCATAGTTTCCTTTCATTCTTAAAGAGAGCGTAACAGATGATTCAAAAATTAGCTTAAATAATTCATGCTTTAAATCTGGCCGATCCAAAGCTCAATCCTGATAATGGGAAACTTTCCGATCCTTACTTAGTTACTTAGTTGATTTACCATGTTGTTTTACCCATTAACACAGAAGGTGAGCCCGCTGATTAGAAGATAGGTCTTTCAGCAAACACTCATGTTCCGGGTTTCCCGATCTTTTATCTCCAAAATTTTACCATATCTTTTTTGTTCTCTGTGTTAAAAGCAACAATTTTACGCAATAAATCACAATTCACTTTATCAGTCCATTTGATTCTGAACAGTCCTTTTGTGTGGGAATATCCAGCTTCCTCAATTTCCTTCTCAAAAACATTAATGGCTTCTGATTCCGGTGCTACAGCTATATGGGCCTTGGCAATGCAAAGCCTATAATAAAAGTCCCATGATCGATGAACATTGGCTGATTCCATTTGATCTCTTCTTTGAGCTGGGGGAAGGTCTTTTTAATATAATTCAGGATGCTTTCCATTCGTTCTTTTTTCTCCGGATCGCCAATGCTATTTAAGTACGCTTTAAAATCATTCATGTTATCCACTCACTTCTAAATTTTACATAATATGAATCGCTTTGTCACCAGGTCGAAAGCTTGTTTCGGAAATTCCCTGCAGAGCAATATGTAAAAATTTCATACCCGTATTTTTCACCGTCAAAACGCATAAATGACTT
>JAMNYG010000074.1 GCA_023622945.1 Bacillota bacterium
GGTCTTAGCCTGAAGGTAAGGCGTTCAAGATCGTCTACCATAATTGACATTTTTGTTGCTCTCTTAGCGGCTTTCACTATTTTATAAACATTCAGCCCTCCTGCCAGCTTTCTGATTCTCGCAAAGAAATCGCCCAGATTTCGGTCAGGCATTTCAAGAGCCAGTACATCCATTTCATAACCAGCGTCCTTAAGTATTTCCCTTTGCATCTCACAATAGTATCCAAATCTGCATGGTCCCCGTCCCCCTGTAATGAGTACGGTGTCAGCTCCCTGTTCACGTGCCTGTATGCAGTTACCTATTGTCAGTTTTAAAGGAAGACACGCCATTTCAGGAGCATATTTGGTGCCAATTTCCAATGCTTTTTTGTTGTTGAACGGTGGAATAATGTAGTCTGCACCCAGTTCATCCAGCAAAACTTTCGCTGTTATGTAAACATTACCCAAGTGCGGAAATGTCAGTATCATTTTTATTCCTCCATCTTATCATGTCTATAAATGCTTCGATTCTCGTGTTCATACCGGCTTCACCCGTATGCTCATCAAGGGTCAGGACGATAAAGGGAATGTCGCTGTTCTGCCTTACTTTTTTCTCCATCAGATCACACACAAAAGAATCCACCCCACAACCGAATGACGTTACAAAAATGATTCCGTCTATGTTTTTCTCTTCCAGCAGGTGAAATGTACTTCCCAGTGCTTTTCTTCCGAAGAACCAGAACATCTTCTTGTTGAGATTTTCCGCCTTCTTGTTAATTATGCTGCCGTCTATCATATCTATTGTAATAACATTCACATTGAACTTCCTGAGCTTATTAATTAAATCCATGCTAATATATCGGTCATAGAGATTATAAACATGTCCTATCACCGCTATATTCAACATAGTATCTTCAGGCTTTTTCAGTACCGTTAGCTTCCTGTCCAATATGTCCAGGGGAAGGACTCCCTTTTTTACCTGTTCTCTGAACTCCCTGTATGAAGCCAGAGCTTTTTGATATGAGGCAATTATCCTCTTTTTGTCACTGCAGAAATAATAGCCTGTTTCAAGGGCTGCCTTTTTTGCATTTGCTTTTGACCTGTGAAGATTTATCTCAGTTGATATTATTTCCGGCAAGTCTTTGAGAGAATGCTTCACCATATCAGGAAGGCCGCCAAACTTGGGACATATATACTCCGCTTTATATACACTGGTAAACCTGGGAATAAAGAGATAATCCACTTTACTTTTTATGTTAATTACATGTCCAAAAAAAAGCTTTACCGGAAGACAGGCTTCGTCAACGCAGGATTTAACCCCGTCATCCAATATCTGCTTTGATGTACGGTCTGAAACAATGACTTCTGCACCCAATTCCTCAAAAAAAGTCTTCCACAAAGGGAAATACTGATAGTAAAATAAAGCTCTTGGAATACCTACTTTTTTTGCCATATCAAAACACCTCGAAAAATAGTATTAACCCAAAAAATCGAAATAATACAAAATGAAAATGAAGACAAAAACAGACGGGGAAAACGGTTGGGGACAACAGTTGGGGACAGTTCTCAATTTCTTGGATTGAGGATAAATTAGGTAGGGACATTGAGTAGGGACAGTTCTCAATTTTTTTCGCTAATTGAGTTGAAAGTCATAAACCGAGGTCTACAAAACAAACCATTAAAAAACCAGAAAACTCGCTTGCAAAAAAAGATAGTCCACAAAAGGACTATCTTTTTTAACCGGATTGACATAAAGTATATGTTGCATACTGAAACAAGTATTCAAATTATTGTTTTATTTCCTGGCAAAATTATGCTTTTCCTGCACAACCCAGTACATTCACGAGCTTATGTTTTACAAGTTCCTTGATGGCTGTTCTTGCAGGTCCAAGGTACAACCTGGGATCGAAGTCTCCAGGATGTTCTGCAAAGTGTTTTCTTATAGTTGCAGTCATAGCAAGTCTTAAATCAGAGTCAATGTTAATCTTGCAAACAGCCATGGATGCAGCTTTTCTGAGCATATCCTCCGGTACTCCCTTTGCACCTGGCATGTTACCACCATATTTGTTAATCATATCAACAAATTCCGGAATAACAGAGGATGCACCATGAAGTACGATCGGGAAACCAGGAAGCCTTCTCTGAATTTCCTCAAGGATGTCAAATCTCAATTTAGGTTCGCCTTTAAACTTGTAGGCACCATGACTTGTTCCGATAGCTATTGCAAGTGAGTCAACGCCTGTCCTCTTAACAAATTCCTCAACCTGGTCGGGGTCAGTATATATAGCTTCATGTTCTGCTACTTTTACATCATCTTCTACCCCTGCTAATCTTCCAAGCTCACCCTCGACAACAACGCCTTTTTCGTGAGCATAGTCAACAACCTGTTTTGTAAGCCTAATGTTTTCTTCAAAAGGATACTTGGAACCGTCGATCATTACGGAAGTAAAACCACCATCTATGCATGCCTTGCATATTTCAAAATCTTCACCATGATCAAGATGCACACATATCGGAAGACCAGTATCCTCAATGGCAGCTTCTATAAGCTTCATCAGGTATACATGCTTTGCATATTTCCTGGCACCTGCTGAAACCTGCAGGATCAGCGGAGCATTTACTTCCTTGGCAGCTTCGGTGATACCCTGTATAATTTCCATATTATTTACATTGAACGCACCGATTGCATACCCGCCTTCATAAGCCTTCTTAAACATTTCTTTACTTGTGACAAGTGGCATAATGTAATTCACTCCTTTTATATTAAGTATAGTATACTGTTATGACTATGCAGTGTACTTAACCCTTCAAACAAATTCCCATATGGTTATTATGTCTGGTTATTCCCAAAAAATTATGTATTTGTTTTTTTAACCTTAAATGTTAAGTTTTTATCATATTAATTTTACCAGATTCAAATGTAAAATCAAGCTTTTTATGGGGAGTTGGTTGATCATATGGGGACAGTTCTCTCATATGGGGACAGTTCTCAAGTTTTTGGTTTACTTTGGGGCTCATTTGGGGACACTTCTCAATTTCTGCTGGAATTTCTAAAAGACAGCCTCAATTCCAAACCTAAATTTCTAGCTTTTATTAGCACATTTGTTCTTTGCAATGCTCGTTTCAATTACTATTTTTATTAGTGTTGTGCAGTAAATTGTAAATGTTTATGCTGCTATCCCTAATTTGGTAATAACAGCATCGACAGATACCCCTTTAACTGCACAAGTGTATGCAAACTTGGCAATTGAAACCAAGTATTGCTTGCGGAAATACCCTATAGTATCTCCCAAATTCTGAAGCTTTAAAGATTTCTTATTTGAAACCCTGAAAAGCTCCAGAAAAGTGTAGGTCATAAAGACCATACTCCAGAAGCGCTTTATTGAGGTTAGAGACTCCACCTGGTATTCATCAAACCCAAGTGAGTTTTTTGATATCGGTAACTCACTTCTATGTCCCAGCGGTTCTGGTAATATAAAAGAATTTCGGAGGTGGTAAGGCTAACATCCGTACTTATTATAAATGCTGGTTTATCGGATAAATCAGATTTGCTCCAGCAAAACAGAATAACCGCATTTTCAAGGTCATTGATTTTGCCCTCATACCTGTATACGTAGTAAGTATCGTCACCTGCTGTAACCAGGCAGGTTTCATCCTTACTGATAAAGGTTGAGAATTTATTGACACTTGTTTTAATGCCTCCAGGGTAAATCACTCTATTGGATTTTATTCTTCCAATAGTGTGATAACCTCTCTTTAAAGCATGGAGCATAAGTTTTCCCGATGTGTACCAGGCATCCACCAATAAGTACGATGTTTCTGTAACCGGTATAAATTCATCAATAAGCTGCATTGCAAGCTCTTGTTTATTCTTAAAATACTTCTTTGCTTTATTGTCAAAGAATTGCTTTCTTAGATAGAGCTTGAAGTTGAGTGGCAGTGAATAATCGGAGATTTTATAGTGGGGGAGTAACTACACAGTGTGACCACATAGATTTTCTGTCGCTATGGGAGTGATGGTAGTCAAGACCCTCAATCTTTTTTGCAGACTTATCTTTTTTACTCAAAGAATCGTCTATGATGAGAAAACCGACTGTACCATCATCTACATTGCTTCGGATAACATTAAGAGAATGCTTGATTCTCTTGTGGTCAACATACTCATTACTCCACTTGTACTCTCCAAGAAACCTTGAGCCGCAGCTTCTATCCCGGTTACAAGAATGTTTTGAATAGATCGCAGAAACATTTTTGTTTCCCTCGGTGGTAATAATGCCTGAGACCATGCAAACCATATGGTTTCGCAAAGCATCAGAATACGGTAAATTTAGCATATTTATATAATTGATTATCTCTTGGCTTTGTTCTATTATTATCTCAGGCATAAGTTTGACCTCCGTGGAAATGGTTTTGTTTCTCGATAATTCAAAACTACCACATTGCGTCAACTTATGCTTTTGTTTTACCACTAATTTGGTAATACAATTATTTACTTTTCAATGCACAACACTAATATTTTTATTTAAATTGTAAAGCAACGAGAAAAAACTGAGAACTGTCCCCCATTAAGAAAACTGTCTCATTAATTCACCTTTTTCTTCTTGCTATCTGCTCTCAAATTCTATTTTTTATCCATTCTGCACCTTTACACTTGATAATTATTTGGCAAGCTTGATTGCATTTTGAAAAGCGGTATGGTATATTTTATTAAGATTATGTTCATATATACATACAGCCTAAGCTGTCTCAGTACATACTTCTTTCTCGGGTACTTGCAGGTAAAGTGGGGCATGCAAAAAAATAATTGGATGTCAGCATAAGCGGTCATCCTTAATTCATATAATCAAACACATATAAGGAGGATCTCTGTATGAGCAAATTGAAAGGTGCTTGTATTTTTGGTCAATCTGGTGGACCTACATCAGTTATTAATGCCAGTGCGGCAGGTGTTATACAGGAAGCATTAAAACAAGACTGCATTACCGCCGTTTATGGAGCGGCACACGGTATAAAGGGTATACTTGAGGAAAAGTTTTATGATATGAGCAAAGAAGACCCGTATGAGATTGAACTCCTCAAAACTACTCCATCGTCTGCACTTGGATCAGTTCGTTATAAGCTGAAAAATGCTGAAGAAGACGAAACTGATTACAAGAGGCTTTTGGAAGTATTTAAGAAGTATAATATCAGGTACTTTTTCTATAACGGCGGAAACGACTCCATGGATACCTGCAACAAGGTAAGCAAGTATATGCAAAAAGTAGGGTATGAATGCAGGGTAATGGGTATCCCCAAGACTATTGACAACGATCTATGGGGCACCGACCATTGTCCCGGTTATGGCAGCGCTGCAAAATATATTGCAACTTCCACTATGGAAGTTTACCACGATGCAAGAGTATATGATACCGGAATGATAACTATTCTTGAAGTAATGGGTAGAAATGCCGGATGGTTAACAGCAGCTACCTCGCTGGCTGCTTACAAAGGAAACGGCCCTGATTTGATATATCTGCCCGAACTTCCCTTTAATTTGGACAAGTTCCTTGAAGAAACAAACAGAATTTATAAAGAAAACGGAAAAGTAATAGTTGCAGTATCAGAAGGTGTAAAAGATGAAAACGGAAAATACGTGGCAGAAATGGGGGCAAGCTTAGCAAAAGATGCATTCGGACATGCTCAGCTCGGTGGAGCTGCATCTATTCTTGCAAGCATTGTAAAAGAAAAGATAGCAAACAAAGTAAGGGCAATTGAGTTTAGCTTACTGCAAAGATGTGCAGCTCACCTTGCTTCAAAGACAGATGTGGACGAAGCATATATGGCCGGTCAAATGGCTGTAAGATATGCTGTTGAAGGCAAAACAGATTACATGGTGGCATTCGAAAGATCCGAAGGACCTGAATACAAGTGCAACATCAAGCTGATTAACCTTACAGATGTTGCCAATACTGAAAAGAAGGTTCCGAGAGAATGGATAAATAAAGAAGGTAACGGTTTGACAGAAGATTTCGTTAAGTATGCGCTTCCTCTCATTCAAGGTGAGTCCAGACCTCCTTTGGAAGACGGACTTCCGAGATTTGCAAGACTTAAGAAAGTCTTGGCAACAAAATAACATGGACACTTTAACCACCTGGCCTATACTGGTCAGGTGGTTTTTATTTGGGGACATTTCCATTTGGGGACATCCATTCGGGGACATTTCTCAAATTCCATTTGGGGACATTTCTCAAAAATTTTAAAAAACTCAACAAAAAATATAATCGTTTAATTATCATTAGGTTTAGTTCAAGTTGGTATAAAATTACATAAATTACAAAACAAAACGTTCCGGGATTTATATTTTGATAATCTGGAAATGATAAGATATTCAACTCATAATGCGATCTTCCTAAAATGATGATTCAAAAATGTCAATGGCTATGTTAAAACCATTCTTCAAATATAACACGCCTTGTGACTCATCAGAATTGTGAACTCTAAAGAAATTTGAACTCTATAATAGAAATATGTAATCAAACAGCCATTATTTCAAGTTCTCTGAAAATTTGAGCATATTCTCCTCCGGCACACACCAGTTCAAATCCCTGGTCACAAAGTCTTGCACATGCCGAAATGGTTATATTATATATCGTATTACAAATTTCCTTATAGCTCATCCCGCATAACACCCTCATAACATAAGCGCAAAATGCTCTATAGCTTTGTTCTCTGTATTTAAACTTCAATAATTCTATACTTTTGCCGCTTGATATTAATCGATTTGATATGCACGTAAGAACCTTTGAAGGCTGTAGATTCCTGAGAATTATTTGTTTTCCGCTTATATACTCATATTGCTTGCCGTCAGGATACATTTTAATAATTTCATTCATATTGCTAATGTCACGTTGACATCTCACAAACTCGGCATATCTTTTAACAAAAGCAGAATTGTTTTTTACACCGAACAGAGATCGTATGAAATTTTGATCAATCAACCCATGTCGGTCTTCCCTTATGCCAAGATATATCCCATAGGATGAATACGGATAAAAGTGCTCCTTGCCGGAATACTTTCCTATGTCTTTAGGATTATTATGTATGTAGGCAGACACCGCTAAATTGTATTGCTCGCTGTCTATAATACGGCTTTCAAAACGTCCTTGGAACAGGTGACCATGCCTATTATACTTTTTGTTATAATACCTTACATAAGCAGTATTAAGGCTGTGCATAAATTTAGAAACATCAAAGCCTCTGCCATCAAAATGCAAATGACAGTGATTGTCCATGAGACAATATGCATATATTGCGCATTTGTACTTTTCTTTGTATCTTTTCAATAAACCAAGATAATATTCCTTGTCTTCATCATCGTTGAAAAGTTGAACTTCTGAGCTGCTACGGCACATAATGTGATAAATGGCTTCAGAAGACTTAATTCTGGCTTTTCTAGGCATCTTAAACACCTCTTTTATATTCTAGCATGAGAACATATGTTTGTAAAGGATTTTTTGTAACATTTTGTATAATTTTACACTTATGATACTAAATTGATCTTATTTTTCATTGTTGCTAAATATCGAGAAATGTCATCATTCCTGGATAAGAAAGCATTCTTACCCATTTGCTCGAAATTTTGAGAAATGTCCCCATTCTACTCTTTCAGAAATGCCCCCGTCCTAGATTTCAAGTATTCTTTTCATATCCTTACAGAATTTACTTTGAAAAATTTTGAGAACTGTCCCCATCTCAGAGAAATTTTGAGAACTGTCCCCATCCTATCACTTTTTCAATTTTAGTCATAATATAATTGTGCAATTAAAAAAATCTCTCAACGTCCTTATTATTGCTATCAGTAATAAGGTTAATTTTTTCTCAAGGCTGGTGAAATTATAGATGTTTTTTTCAAGCCACTGCAGAACGCCGGCAATCAGGGGTGCAGATGGTAAAATATTGCCTAACAGCATCGCCTGCCTGGAAAAGGTAAGAATAGGAGGCGTAGATCAATGGATCATGGCCCGGGGTACCGACAAAAATAACCCTGTAATACTTTTTCTTCATGGCGGTCCTGGAACTGCCCAGATTGCTTTCGCAAGAAAATTTCAGTGGCTCCTTGAAAAGCATTTTGTTACGGTTAACTGGGATCAAAGAGGCTCAGGAAAGTCTTATTCCAAAAACATGAGCAGCGAATCAATCAATATGGACCAACTGACCTCTGACACTTTGGAGCTGATAAAGCTTCTAAAAA
>JAMNYG010000169.1 GCA_023622945.1 Bacillota bacterium
GCCGCAATGGGGACACAGGCCTTTTACAAAGCGGTCAGGCAAGAATTGCCTGCATTTTCCGCAATATGCCTGCGGAGTGCTTTTCTCATATACATACCCGCCATCATAGAGCTTTCTGTGAAAGTCCTTGACAAAACTTTTATGCTCGTGGCCGGATGTTTTACCGTACAGGTCATATGAGAATCCAAGGCTGTTAAAACAAAGGACAAACTCATCATGGTAGTAATCGCTGATCTCCTCAGGCGTTTTGTTTTCCTGCCTTGCCCTGATTGACACAGGTGTGCCGTGGCAGTCGCTGCCGGAAAAAAGAAACACCGTATCGCCTTTTGCCCTGAAATACCTTGCCAGAACATCTCCAGGCAGCAATGCCGCTATGTGCCCGATATGCAAAGAGCCGTTTGCATATGGCCATGCATTTCCAATCAAAACGTTCATAAACGCACCTCATTTCTTAATGTAATCTGATTTTTTGAATGATGATGGATGTAAAACCGTCAAATGCCGGAAGCACGTTTAAGGCAAGCTGCAAAAACCAGAGATTGTTAAACACGGAAATCATAAAATAAATACGCCGGCAGCAATTCAGCTTGAAACAGCATTTCCGGGCATTTCACGACGATAATAAAAAAGCTCCCGTCTCCAGGAGACACTCCTGGGGACGAGAGCATTACACTTCGTGTTACCACCCCGGTTCGTTGATACTTCGCAGCATCAACCTCAGCGAGAACTAATGCAAGGGAACATACCCCACATCCCATTCTCCGGCGCTATATCGGGCGCACCCGTCGCAGACTACTGGGGTAAGGGCAAACATCTGCATCCAGCCTGTAACATTCCTGTTGGGCTGGAGAATGTAATTCCCATGCACCCTGCCTGTTCATTGCGAAAGCTCTGGGACCATCTTCGGCTGCCTATTCTTTACTCCTTCTCAGCTTACCGGAGCTCTCTGTAAAAGACATCAACAGCTTACTCTTCCCTTCATCGCTTTTCACAGTTTTTATTTTTGCAGAAATCATGCCCACGTATCCATATTTAACAGCGCGTGGCGTAAATTCTGCCTTAATTATATTATAACCTGAATTATTATAACCTGAATTCAACCTGCTGCAGGTTATATATATATTAATATGCAACATGCCCGCAGTCAATAGTCACAAAACATAGTCAGCCAGAAAAATAAACTGATTTCTTACCTTGAAATAGCAAAAGGGGAGATATAAAATTATTCTGTTCATGTTTTAACATGGGTAAAATAAAAATAGCAAAATTAAAATAAGGGAAGTAACCGATGGCATGTAAAACGGACATTAATGAAAATGCCTTTTTTGGTGAAGTATGGAAAATCATGGGTTTTGAATGGCAATATGCAAGATAAAGGAGGGCTGCTTATGAAAAATGTGGTGATAACCGGCAGCACACGAGGCATTGGTCTTTGTATGGCCAGGGAGTTTCTGCGGGCAGGGTGTAACGTTACGCTGTCCGGAAGAGGTGAAACCCTTGCAGAAACAACTCAGGCTGAACTAATGCCATTCAGGGGGAAATACATATATGTACCATGTAATGTTCAGAAAAAGTCAGACCTGCAAAACCTGTGGGACGCTTCCGTGGAACGGTGGGGCTGTGTGGATATATGGATCAACAACGCAGGACAGAACACACCGCACGTATTTTCATGGGAAACTGGTGAATCCTATACGGAAAACGTTATCAGGACCAATATCATAGGCGTGATATATGGTTCCCAGGTTGCAGCAGCCGGAATGATAAAACAGGGACATGGCGCAATATACAGCATGGAGGGGCTCGGTTCCAATAACATGATACAGCCAAAAACGATACTGTACGGCACCACAAAGCGCGCACTCACATACTTTATGAGAGGCCTTGCCAGGGAATTGGAGGGTACCGGCGTAATAGCCGGACGGCTGTCTCCCGGTATGATGCTGACAGATTTTATTACCAAAACTCCGGACGGAGATCCCTCAGATGTCATATCGGACGAGAAATTTAGAAAGTTGTTCAACATATTGGCCGACAAACCCGAAACGGTGGCAAAGTTTTTTGTACCAAGGATACTCAGCAATACCAAAAATGACGTACTTATCGCGTGGCTGACAAACAGAAAGGCTGCATGGCGTTTTATGACTGCACCTTTGCGTAAGGACAGGCTGATTTGATTTATGTATATGGTCAGCCTGTTTTTGATGCACATGCTCAACGTGTTGTTTTGCAGAGGATTTCAGGGCACATTATTATTAAACTGCAATCTGTTAAGGCAATAATTGAGTAACAACCAGATAAAATGAGAAATCCAGTCCATCAAAACTCATGATAAAACCGCAAACCATTAAGCAAAAAAGGAGCTCAATTTATGAAAGAAAAGCTGGGTTTTAAATCGAGTTTACTTGTAGGTTCATTATTGTTCGGCTTATTTTTCGGAGCCGGCAATTTGATATTTCCTGTTCAAATGGGACAGTTGGCTGCCAGGAATACGCTGCAGGCAACAATCGGATTCTTGATTACAGGAGTAGGGCTGCCGCTGTTGGGAGTCATTGCAAGTACCCTTTCCCGGAGTGAAAGCTTGTTCGACATGGCAGAACCCGTCAGCAGAGCGTATTCTGTCTTTTTTACATGTGCCCTGTATTTAACCATTGGGCCTTTATTTGCCATCCCGCGTACGGCTACCGTTGCATTTGAAGTAGGTCTGAATCCTTTTATTGCTGAGAATTACCGTAAAATCGGCCTGTTTATGTTTTCCCTGATTTTCTTTATAATCGCTCTCTATTTTTCACTGCGGCCGGCAAGAATTCTTGATTGGGTTGGCAAGTACCTTACTCCTGTTTTTCTTCTGCTTTTATCAGTATTGATAATTGCAACTTTTGTGAAACCAATGGGACAGGTAAGCCAATTTGCAGCTCAGGGAAATTATATCGAAAGGCCTTTGTTTACAGGAATACTAGACGGGTATAACACCATGGATGCCTTGGCTGCCCTTGCTTTTGCAATTGTCATCATTTCAAATGTCGAGATGCTGGGTGTGAAAAATCCAGGGAGACAAGCGATAGAAATATTCAAATCAGGTTTGGTATGTGTTGTTGGAATGAGTGTTATTTATGCTTCATTAGCTTATTTAGGGGCAACAAGCTTAGGCAGCGTTGGGAGTGCTGACAATGGAGGGAAAATACTGTCCATGGTCAGTGAGCATTATTTCGGATTTACCGGAAAAATATTGCTGGCTGCCATTGTAACTGTTGCCTGCCTGAAAACGGCAATCGGTCTGATTACATCATGTGCCCAAATGTTCAGCGAAATGTTTCCAAAATCATTGACATATAATGCATATGCCATTTTGTTTGCCATCTGCTCTTTTGCAATTGCCAACTTTGGTCTGAACAGAATTATACAGCTTTCAATACCGGTGCTAATGTTCCTTTATCCGTTGGCGATCACTCTGATCATTGTATCGCTGCTGACACCGTTTATCGGCAAACAAATGGATATATACAGGTGGTCAACGGCACTGACAATAATTGCAGCATTTTTCGACTTCTGTAATGCACTGCCTGAGAGCATAAAAGAAACTGCATTAGTGGCCGGGGTTATTGACTTTGCCCACGCATTTTTGCCGGGATTTGACTACGGGTTCGGCTGGATTGTACCGGCACTGGCAGGGTTTATCATAGGTATCATTACGTGGAGAATTCGGATGAGAAACTATCGCTTGAAATAATATCAGCCGGAAATAAAAATCACCCGTATGTTTCCGAGAATATCTGAAATGTACCTAAATATGTTTTATATGTATCTGTAAATGAAGTCTCCGGAACAAATCAGGACATTTTTTTATTATTTTGGTATAATATAGCCTAATGCTCTTGGCTGATAAAATTAAAGCCCGTTGCTGTTACAAGAAACTCTGCTTGACTCTGAAAACAAGGACGGTTATGAGACTTCCTGCATGAAGTGAGACTTTCTGCATGATGAAGATAGAATAGCCGCATTCTTTTAAAAAATAATTGAGACAGAAAGGTGTGAACATTAAATGTATAAACCTAAGTCTTTGGCTCAATTCAGGAACGCCGAAACACATCAGCTGACCACTTTTAATCATGTGACCAAGGTGAAAACCATAGCGGTCCGCAGAGGCGAGAAGGTCACAATAGGTGAGGTTCAAGGAAAAGGATATATAACACAGCTTTGGATGACATTTCCCGGATGGTTTTGGCAGCACTGGTCGCCGGAGTCACCCATCTCTCAAACCATTTTAAAAACGCTAATCCTCCGAATTTACTGGGACGGTGAAACTATAGCGGCTGTCCAGGCCCCAGTTGGGGATTTCTTCGGTAACGGGTTGTGCGAAATTTCCAACTTCGCTTCATTATACTTTGGTATGTCAAGCGGTGGATTCTTCTGCAAGTTTCCCATGCCTTTCAAGAAAGGATTCCGCATAGAGGTTGAAAACCTGGATCCCGTGATAGATACGGATGTGTTCTGCAACGTGATTTACCAGTTGACCGATGATGAGCCGTCGGATGAAGGATATTTTCATGCCCAGTTCCACACCGGCAAGAATCCTGGTGCAGAACCCTTTACCATTCTGGATGCGGAGGGCAGGGGCCACTATGTGGGCTGTACCTTGTCAATGCAGGGCGAACCCCATACATACCTGGCATTTCTGGAGGCGCCGGAATATGTCTATGTTGACGATATGACCAAACCCAGAATCATCGGTACGGGCCTTGAGGATTATTTTCTCGGAGGATGGTATTTCAGGGAAGGAACATTTATCGGACCGTTCCATGGTGTCCCATCCCGGGATACATTAAACTCAAGCGTTGCCATGTATCGCATTCATGAAGGAGATTCCATAAATTTCAAAGAACGCATAAGGTTTCAATTTATTAATCCCAGAAGCCAGGACAGGCTGAAAACTTTCGCTTTTTCATCGGTAGCCTTTTATTATTCAGACAGACCTGGCGAGAAAAAGGACCTGATCCCGGGCGTGGAAGATTTGCTTTGCTGGTACCGTATAAAGAATACAGACAGATTAAGCATGCCATGAGGTCATTGACCTGAATTGATCATACCGGTGGCGGATGCCGATAATTCCATGAAGATAATTCTATGTGGCCATAATATTTTTCAGTCCTGATCTTTTTGCATGCCCGATGGCTTTGTTGTATTCACTTACCGTTATCCTTCGTGAAAGCTCCGGGAATTCATAGGACTTACAGGCAGGATAATATTGTGACATTATATTTATGAAAGTGTCCCTGGATATTTCATTTGCAATGAACTCCATAATTTTGTCGGTATCCGCCAGGTTTTCGGGCATTACAAGATGCCTTACCAGCAGCCCTTTGTAGGCTATGTTTTCTTCATCCGTCTTCAGGCAGCCTACCTGCCTGTGCATTTCCTTTACGGCTGACTTTGCAACATCAAAATACCCGGATGATTTGGTGTATTTCCTTGCTTTTGTATTATCGCCAAACTTAATATCGGGCATATAAATATCGATTATCCCTTCCAAAAGCCTGAGGGTATCCACCTCGTCGTATCCGCCCGTATTATATACCAAAGGAAGGGTAAGGCCTTCTTTTGCCGCTATGCTTACGGCTTCCACTATCTGAGGCACGAAATGGGAAGGGGAAACAAGATTTATGTTATGGCATCCCATGCTTTGCAAACTTAGCATAATTCTTGCGAGCTCCGTGGGCGTCACTTCGTAACCCTCTCCGTAGTGACTGATTTCGCAGTTCTGGCAGAATACGCATTGCAGGTTGCAGTAGCTGAAAAAAATGGTCCCGGAACCGCTTTTACCAACCAGTACGGATTCTTCACCGTAATGGGGGCCGTAGCCGTCTATGACCGTATTGTAGCCGGCTCTGCAGAATCCCCTTTCATTATTCAGCCTGTTAACCTTACAGTGGTGAGGACATACGGTGCAGCTTTTAAGTTTTTCCTTAAGCAAACCTATCCTGCTGTTCAGATCTCCTGTCTGAAGCAGTTTAACATATCCCGGGGTATATTTTTTCATTCCTGCCCTCCAAAACCGTACAATGTTATTTTATCAATTTCACTTCTATTCATTTTATCATTTTCACCATTGCCCATTCCGGTTTTCCGCATTCCGTATCAATTAACCGCAGCGGGTGGGGTGACAGCCCCTTTTAAGAAACAGGTTGGATAAACAGATTGCTCTTGAAGATTCGGTTTTAGAAAAAGCAGGATCTTGCTCTTGAAAGGCAGGTTCTTGCTGCGTAAAAAAGGGACACAGGGTGCCTGCGCTGTCATAAATGAAAAATGCAGGTACCCCGTGTTTGTTTTATACGGTCATTAACCGCTTCTTGGGTTTTTGCCGGGTCTTGTTTATATTATTGCCATTGTCTTACTTGATTATTTTTTCCGGCCCGATCATTCTTTTTCAGAAGATTGTTCTTTCTTGCCCTCGTTATTTGCAAGCTTCTGCAAAACGCCGGCAGCAAATTCGCGCCCGCCGAACCCAAATGCAACTGCAAAGGCTACGGCAACGGCACCGAGGGTGATAATAAATGCTGAATTTACAATTGAGGTAGCAATTCCAAGCTGGTTCAGTGCCATAAATACTGCAATTGTAATAATGGCGGCTTTGGCTGTATATGCTATAAGTTTTGAACCTGATAATTTTTGCAGTATTAATTTTTCAACCCATGCGGCAACCAGAAGAGCAACACCCATAATGATGACAGCACTGATTGCAAACGGCAGATAAGTTATAATTGCTTCTCCGACAAACTGAAGAACTTCAAGTTTCAATACATTAATTGCCTCTACCACAAACAGCAGTATGATAATATACCTTGCTATGGTGCCTGTTGCCTTGGAAAGGGAAAAATTCTGAAGCCTTGCTTCTTCCATCGGAAGGACCTTATTCAGCAGAGCATCAGTTCCGACACCCGACAGGATTTCGGTCAATAATTTACCTACTATTCTGGCAATGAATGCTCCGATGATCAATATTGCAACGGCTGAAAAGATGTTGGGGAGGAAAGAAATAATCTTATCCAGCATGGAAATTGCCGGCGCAGAAATAGCTGAAATATTTAGAACCTGTAATGCTGCAACGATGACGGGAATCAAAATCAATACATATACAACATGGGATATTGCTGAAGAGACAGCTGTACTTTCTGAAGGTGAGATGCCAGCCTTTTCCTGGATTTTGTCCACATTCAGTTTTTTTAATACCGGTACCAGCAGCTGCCTGACCAGTCTTGCTATAAACATTCCTACCAACAAAATAACAACGGCAGCCAAAATATTAGGTATGTAGTTCAGAAACTGGGATACTAAAGATGTAATTGGAACAGATACATTATGCATGCCCAGTCTGTCAAGCACACCCGGCAGGAATAACAGAAATACGATTAAAAAGACCAGTTTGCCTATAAATTCAACCGAGCTTCCGGTTGCCTCGTCGGTTATTCCGATTTTATCAGTGTACTTTTCTGCACGAATTTTTTTTAACACTTTTACTACGATGTTTTTTGCAACAGCGGCCACTACAAGGGCGAGAACCAGTAGAATTGCTGCTATAATGACTGAAGGTAGAGATTGGAAAAATGAAATCCAAAATGTCTGCAGATAACCCATGCGAAACCCCCACTTTCGTATTTTGTTTTTTATATTAACAGGCTTGTTCAAAAACTATTGTTTAATTTATTGACAGGAAATATAACGAAATGTACAAGCCTGATAATATAACTATAACCAGGGACAGGGAAGTTGAAACAAAATCCGAAGTTGAGTATATTTATTAATTAAACTATAACAAACTTACCCAGTAATTACAATGGAGTTTCTTATTGAATATGACAGAGTTATCTTACGGGTCATGATAATTATATGACGTTATGATATAAAAAACTATATGATATGGTAAAATGTTAGTATGCCAACAAGCTTGTTTTACTGTATCATGCTTTTGAATTGGGTATTGGTCAAAAAAAAGAGGAAGGATAGTGGCATATGGATATTAACAGGTTTAAGAAGCAACTTGATTTTATCGTTGAGATCGACAAGGTTAAGGAAATATTGAGAAATACAGTGCTGATGGATGCTTCAAGAAGAGAAAATGATGCCGAACACATGTGGCATATGGCGGTTGCCGCCATTGAAAGTGTTGAAAATGATATTGCTCCATGACATAGTTGAGATTTACGCCGGTGATACCTATGCATATGATGAGAAAGGACATCTGGACAAGGAGGAAAGGGAGAGAAAAGCAGCGGATAAGATTTTCGGGATGCTTCCTGAAGATCAGGCAGTTGAATTCAGAAGATTATGGGATGAGTTTGAGGAAGGAATAACTCCGGAGGCAAGGTTCGCCGGAGCTTTGGACAGATTTATGCCAATTCTCCACAACTACCGTACCAAGGGACTTCAATGGCAGAAGTTCGGCATTTCAAAAGACAGGGTGCTTGC
>JAMNYG010000122.1 GCA_023622945.1 Bacillota bacterium
TTTGTGATAACCTGGAAAAGAGGAAAATGATATGCCGTAAAATGCTTCTTTAGCGAGCGTGGGAGCCTGTTATGCCGGTACATCCTTTTCCTGAATCCTCAGCTGGAGCAACAGCATGATTTACCGTTTACAAAAAGAAAGGAGAGAAAATTTTAAATGAAAGATCCAAGAATTGAACAGCTGGCAAAGAATCTCATAAACTATTCCGTGGAGCTTAAACCCGGAGAGAAGATACTGATTGAAAACATAGGCAATGAAGTCCCTCTTACCCGGGCATTGATAAGAGAAGCCTACAAGGTTGGAGGAATTCCCTATCTCACCATAAAAAACAATGAGCTTCTAAGGGTACTCCTTAATGATTGCAGCGTTGAACAGATCAGGGAAATGGCAAGTTTTGAAATAGCCAGGATGAAGGAAATGCAGGCTTACATCGGCATCCGTTCAGGCAATAACGTAAGCGAGCTGAGTTCCGTTCCTTCGGATAAGATGAGAATATACACGGAACATTATATGAAACCCCTGCACTCTGAGCTAAGGGTAAAGCATACCAGGTGGTGCATTTTAAGATATCCCAACTATTCCATGGCCCAGCTGGCCAACATGGCAACCGAGGAATTTGAGGATTTCTATTTCAGAGTATGCAATCTGGATTACTCCAAAATGTCAAAGGCTATGGACAATCTGGTCAGGTATATGGAAAAGACAGACAGGGTAAGGATTACCGGAAAGGATACCGACATCACTTTTTCAATTAAAGGAATGCCTGCCATCAAATGCGACGGCAAGCTCAACATCCCTGACGGCGAAGTATTTACGGCACCCATAAGAGATTCGGTCAACGGAGTAATAACTTACAACACCCCTGCCGTATACCAGGGAGTAACCTTTGAAAACATCAGGCTGGAATTCAGGGACGGAAGAATAGTTAAAGCAACTGCAAACAATACCGAAAGGCTCAATGAGATTTTAGACACCGATGAAGGTGCAAGATATGTGGGAGAATTCTCCATCGGCTTTAATCCTTATATAGAAAAGCCAATGAAAGACACCCTCTTCGACGAAAAGATAAAAGGAAGCCTGCATTTTACACCCGGAAGGTGCTATGACGAATGCGACAATGGCAACCGCTCTGCCATTCACTGGGACCTGGTGCTGATCCAGAGGCCGGAGTTCGGTGGCGGAGAAATATGGTTTGATGATACCCTTGTTCGTAAAGACGGAGTATTTGTAGTGGATGATTTAACCCCTTTAAATCCTGAGAATCTTATTTAGCGCTTTTAAATCTTATCCGGAAAGGAAAATCCTCAATCTCGTCCGGAAAAGAAAACTCCCGTTTTAACCGGGAAGGAGAACTTCCCGGTTAAAAATTGATTCCCCCGGAAAAAAAAGTGGTTAGCCTCGCGGCTAACCTTTTGTAAAGGGGGTCAAATGTATTTTGTGAGGTCATTCGTTATTATTGCCGGTTATTTAAGTTTTATACATTTCATGCAATTTTTCATCAGTGAATTCATAATTTCTTTACCACTTTGATAGATAATTACCCTCATCAGCCAAAAAATAACCAACACATTGACTGAAAAATAACCAATGTCATGAAAAGTAACCAACACCACAATAAAAAAAGCGGTTAGCCTCGCGGCTAACCTTTTGTAAAGGGGGTCAAAATGTATTGTGAGGTCATTTATCATTATTGACAGGTTTAAAAATTTTATACGCTTTTTTAAAACACCGGCAATGAATTTTTGAAATTCCTCATATCAGCCCATCTCCCGGGGTCTCACAGTTAATGGATTCAGAGGCTTCGGCTAAACCCTTTGAAATGTTGAAGTGATTATTCATAACAGGTTTGAGAGAACATATGCACTGGCAAATATACTTCAAAATACTGCTTATATAATGCGGATCACATACTCATACTATTAATGAAGCATTCACCGTTAAAAAACATTATATGAGCAGGAAGTGGCATTATGGAATTTTTTGGGGAAATATTAAATGCGGAAACCTTAGATGTTGATGCGACCCTTGACACCATTTCCAGGGAGTTAAAAAGTGGTGAAACTCTCATTCTGGATATAAGCAACGCTTCTCATCATCAGACAGATGTAATTTATGACAAGCTGATAACGCGAGGATATGAAGTCAAAAAACTATTCTCGGACGGGAAGAATCAGATACTGATCAGCAGAAAGCTCTGATAAAACAATATCCAGGCTTTTATCCGGCAATCTGTCGGTCCAGCAATATGTCATATAAATATAAAATATAATGGAAAGGGAACCCGCATACCTGTTATAATATTCTTGTGCATCTATTTATGCTATATGTTCTAAACTGAATTAAATGTGCAGAGACGCACATGAACAACAAAAATACACATAAACAATAATTATCAAAGGAGAAGATGGTGTTATGGGAAAACAGCAGATTGGTGTAATCGGTCTGGCAGTAATGGGTAAGAACCTGGCCCTGAATATCGAAAGCAAAGGGTTCTCTGTATCTGTTTACAACCGCACAAGGGAAAAGACAGAAGCATTTCTTAAGGAAGCCGAAGGCAAAAACATAACAGGCACTTATTCAATAGAAGAATTTGTAAATTCTCTTGAAACCCCGAGAAAAATAATCATAATGGTTAAGGCAGGCAAGCCCGTAGATGATACCATTGAACAGCTGAAGCCTTACCTGTCCAAAGGAGACATCCTCATCGACGGCGGCAATTCCTTCTTTATGGATACCATAAGAAGGAATAAGGAGCTTGAAGCTCAAGGTTATAGATACATAGGCACCGGAATCTCCGGCGGTGAAGAAGGAGCCTTAAAAGGACCGGCAATAATGCCGGGAGGACAAAAGGATGCGTACGACCTGGTTGCTCCCATACTGACGGCAATAGCCGCCAAGGTAGGAGATGACCCCTGCTGCACATATATCGGAGCTGACGGCGCAGGGCACTACGTAAAAATGGTGCACAACGGCATCGAGTACGGAGATATGCAGCTAATCGGTGAAGCCTATTTTATCCTCAAAAATATACTGGGGCTGACGGCCGATGAACTCCATAAGGTTTTCGCCCAGTGGAACAAAGGAGAGTTAAACAGCTATCTTATAGAGATAACCAGCGATATCTTTACCAAAATAGATCCTGAGACAGGAAAGCCATTGGTAGATGTGATTCTCGATAAGGCAGGCCAGAAAGGAACCGGAAAATGGACCAGCCAGAGCGCTCTGGACCTGGGGATTTCAGCCCCGACAATAGCCGAAGCGGTATTTGCCCGCTGTATTTCCGCCATAAAGGAGGAACGCGTGGCAGCCAGCAAAGTCCTTAGAGGCCCGGCACCGGAAAGATTTACAGGAAACAGGGAGGAATTCATCGAGTCGGTAAGAAGGGCCCTTTATGCAAGCAAGATATGTTCTTATGCCCAGGGGTTTGCATTGATGAAAGCTGCTGCCAAAGAATACAACTGGGATCTTAACTACGGAAACATAGCAATGATATTCCGCGGAGGATGCATAATCAGGGCACAGTTCCTTCACAAGATCAAAGAAGCTTACGACAGGCAGCCGGACCTTCCCAACCTGCTCCTCGACCCGTATTTCAAAGATATCGTAGAACGCTACCAGGAGGATTGGAGAAAGGTAATCTGCACGGCGATAAATAACGGAATAGCGGTTCCCGCACTGTCGAGTGCCCTTGCCTACTTCGACAGCTACAGGAGCGAGCAGCTGCCGGCAAACCTGCTTCAGGCACAGAGGGATTACTTTGGTGCCCATACCTATGAAAGAATTGACAAGGAAGGCGTGTTCCATACCCAGTGGTTCTGATCTGCACATCAGGTCTGGCAAACAGGCAATAAGTTTGTGAATTTAACGCATGGGGGTCATGAAATGAGAATTGGCGTATGCACAAAGGTGGAAAATATATCAAAATTAGAGGCCATGGGTTTTGACTATATAGAGTGGTCGGTGTCCGATGCCATGTCCAGGAGCGCAGAGGATTTTAACAATATAATAAAGCTTGTGGACTCTTCCTCAATTAAATGTGAAGCCTTCAATTTATTTTTCCCGGGCGATTTTATCCTTACAGGTCCTGATGCCGATGAAGAGAAAATTTATCAATATGTAAAAACAGCCATGGAAAGAATTTCGCGTCTGGGGGCAAAGGTGGCCGTTGTGGGAAGCGGCAGGGCAAGGAATGTACCTGAAGGCTGGAACAAGGAAAAAGGATTGGAGCAATTTGCCAAAGTCATGGCAATGATAGGACGGGAAGCATCTCAGTACGGCATAACGGCGTTGGTGGAACCCCTGAATTCTTCCGAAACAAACCTGATAAATTCGGTTATTGAAGCCAAAGAACTGGTGGAAAGAATAAATCACCCGTCGGTTAAGCTGATAGTCGATTTTTACCACATGAGACGGGATTCAGAAGATGTAAACCACATAAGGGAAGCCAAAGACCTCCTGTGCCACCTTCACATAGCAAACAGTAACGGAAGGGTTTACCCCATGGATATTAATGAAGACGCTTATGGCCCCTTCTTTAAGGCACTGAAAGATATAGGTTACAACGGCAGGATAAGCATAGAAGCATCTACAAACTCTTTCGACACCGATGCTCCTTGCGCCCTGAAATTCTTAAGAGAAATAAGCGCTTAAGAGAAATAAGCGGCTAAACCGTTAGGAGAAATAAGCGGCAAAACCGGAGTTTATGCAAAAAGAAGGGACATTTCTCAAACTTCCAACAATGTCGTGAAGAAGAGAAATGTCCCTTTATTGCTGAGAAATATCCCTTTATTCCTTACTGAAAAGTGTCTTCTTACTTTCATATCTCCGTGCTTTCACTAAAACACTGCCGTGCTTTCATAAAGTGTTCTTTTGGCACTTTCGCTAAGTGTTCCCTCCGCACTTTTACTGAAACGTCCCTGTACTTCATTAAAACGTTCCGGTATTTTCACTAAACCGTTCCAAAGGTTCCTCTTACGTCCATGGTTTTGTCTTGGACACCCTGTTTTTTCCCTTTGGATGTCTTTATCCTCTCCTGCAGCTTCTCATAGAACAGATCTTCGTCTATGGGCAGCTCTACCCAGTCATCAAGCCAGGAAGATAAATGTATTGCATTGGATATGGTAAGTCCAAGGATTCCCTCTTCTCCGGGCGACAGGAGAGGTTCTCCCTTGAGTATTGCCCTTACCCAGTTTGCGGTAATTGCAGCGTGCTGTCCTCCGGTACTTTCAACCGGGATTTCGCATTTCCAGCATTCAGGAGCTCCAAATCCGCCTTTGTAAGTGCGATTGAATTCACGTTCCGAAACCCTTAAGCGCCAGAATGTAAGCTTTCCGTCCTCAACAACAATTTTTCCCCTGTCTCCGGAGATCTCAAAACGGTTGGTGCCCGGAGCTTCGCCCGTTGATGTGACAAACACACCTGTCGCGCCGTTTTCATATTCAACATAGGCAGTTACATCATCTTCAACCTCAATATCATGATATTTGCCATATCCGCAGAAAGCGCGAACTCTCTTTGGCATTCCGCAAATCCACTGCCAGAGATCCAACTGGTGAGGATCCTGGTTGATGAGGACTCCACCGCCTTCACCTTCCCATGTTCCTCTCCATCCGCCTGAATCGTAATAGCTCTGGGAACGGTACCAGTTGGTGATTATCCAGACGGTTCTCTTAATTTCACCCAGTTCTCCTGACTTTATCAGGTCTCTGAGTTTCTGGTACAAAGGCATGGTCCTTTGATTGTACATAATACAAAATACCTTACCGCTTTTTGCGGCAGCTTCATTCATTTCCCTGACCTGCTTGGTATATACTCCGGCAGGTTTTTCAATAAGGACATGCAATCCCTTTTGGAAAGCCTTTATGGCAAGGGGAGGGTGATCATAGTGGGGTGTTGCAATCATAACACCGTCAACCAGGCCGGACGCAATCATGGCATCAGCGTTGTCAAAGGTTTGAACCTTGTCTCCAAAGGTTTCCTTTGCCCACTTAAGTCTTTCAGGATTAATGTCGCAGACAGCCGTAAGTTCAGCGTTGGGCACCTCTCCCGCAAAAAGATACCTGCTGTGTCCGCTTCCCATGTTTCCGATACCTATTATACCGATACGAACCTTATCCATAATTACCTCCTCACAAGTTTTAGGACATATTCCTAAATACTATTCTATCTCAGATATTATTTTTCTTAAAGCGTTTTCTGCAACAGCAAACAGACGCGGTCCTCCCTCAGGCATTTCCTTCAGTGTCGGATCCTTCTCAAGTTCTGCAAGACCCTGGAAAGCACCAAGATGAGGTTCCAGCGACAAGAAGCCTTCGAATCCCCTGTTATAAAGGGCAGTCAAGAATTCCGCTATTCTTGCGTCTCCCATACCGGCAGGTACAGGATTAGGCTGCCCAAACACTGCATCCTTTATATGCACGTATTCTATATAATCCTTTAGCAGTTCATAAGCATGGGGATATGGCTCTACGTTACACTGCACGAAGTTGGCAGGATCAAAGGTAGCTTTTAAAATAGGGCTGTTCATGGTTTTTAATATGTCAAGGCATCTTTCAGCGGTATCACCGTATACATTCTTTTCATTCTCATGGAGCAGCACGACATCCAGACCCTCTGCAGCCTTTATAAACTCAGCCAGCCTTTCCATTACCTGATCTCTGTACATTTCAGGGTTTTGCCCCTCAGGAATATAAAAGCTGAACATCCTTATATATCTGGTTTCAAGTATCTTTGCTATTTCCAGGGTATGCCTGAACAAATCCAGATGGGGAGCAAAGTCATCAGTAATCGATATTTTCCCTATGGGAGATCCTACGGCTGAGATCCTGAAACCTCTGTCATCCAGCTGTTTCTTTATTTCCCTGACCTCGTCGAGGGTATGCTGTGTAATATTCCTGCCGTTTACGCCTCTTATTTCGATATGCTTTATGTTATACCTTTCCAGCTCGTTCATCTGTGTTTGCAAATTGGGATCTATCTCGTCTGCAAAGGCGCTTAATATGAATCTGCTCATTCAGTTTACCTCCCTTTACACAGAAATGCTTCTGAGGAATTCTATATTGCTCTTGAGCTTGGAATACGTGTCCTGATGATTAGAAAAATCTTCTACCGATACGTACCCGTCATATCCGATATCTTTCAATACCTTTATAAACTTTTTGATGTCGGCAAATCCTTCCTTAAACGGAGCAAAATCGGGCTCCCACACTTTTACTCCGTCCTCCGTTGTTCTGTCCGGCTTCCACATGCTGTTCTTAATATGCACATGGGCCAGGTAATCTCCCAAAAGCTCCAGGGCCAGGCGGTAGTTTTCAAAACCTTCATAAACCATATTGCCCACATCATATATGACGCCTATATACTTCGGGTTGAAGCCGGATACCAGGCGGTAAGCTGCACTTGCACTGGGTATGATGTTTCCCATATGCGTTTCAAAATTCACTCTTACGTCATACTTTTCTGCCAGCTTCTCAATGACCTTAACCTGCTCCAATGTACGTGCAAAAAGGGTATTATAGTTTTCAGTCTCATCATAGTTTGGCACATTTACCCTTATATTCCGGCACTGCATCAGGCCTGCACCTTTCATCACCCTTTCAACATCCTCTACATCCCATATGGATAAGTAAGTGGCTAAAGAGCAGATTTCAATCCCGGCCTCATCACACATTCCCTTGACTTCCGGAGCGATTGTATCTATTCTGTTCACATCCACAGTGCTAAGGTTATACGTCCAGTAACGTCTTTCGTATGTATAGTTTTCCGGCTTTTTTTCCGGAGGAGGATTGGCCACTCTCCATTCCACTCCGTCGTAACCAAGCTCTTTTAATACCCTGACCGTTTCTTTTACATCGTATTCGGGCATGCTGACGCTGAAAACGGCAAATTTCAAGCAAATCACTCCTTTGCGCCAATATTGCTGTGCTTTCTGTCAGTCTTTCGACCATCTGTTGGTATCTCCGTTATTGAGCCTGTATTCCACCCCTCCGTCAAGCTTCCGGTTATTAAGATACGTTCCGTTTCTTGAATTCTTGTCTATGATGTAAAATGAACCGTCTTTTTTTAGAATCTCGGCATGTATCCTTCCCACCGTTTTGTTGTCAATTATTATGTCGCAGACATCAGGATTTCTTCCGATTATGATCCTGTCCTTGTTAAGCCGGAATTCCTTTACCGCCCCCTTCTCGCGGCATACAAGAAAAGCCCGGGGCTCATTCCCGTCAATAAGCAATGAAGTTTCCTCAATCAGTATCGTTCTGTCTGATGCTTTCTCAGGATGGCTATATTGGTTATCATTATCACTGTTCTGGTCAGGTATTTCAGCACCATTTCCCAAAGCCGCCATATTCTCCTCAAGGGTTCTGCTTTCAGACAGTCCTGAGTTAATTTCGGGTTTATTAAACATCTCTGATTTATAAGGCATTTCTGATTTACTGAAAGCCTCAGGTTTTTTTAAGGCTTCGGATTTATCAAACGTTTTGGATTTATCGAAAACTTCGCGTTTATTAAACATCTCGGGTCTTTTAAGCATTCCGGACTCATTAAACATTTCGGATTTATTAAATGATTTGGGGTTATCAAGCACTTGGGATTTGCTAAATATTTCTGGTTTATTGACCATTTTGGACTTGTCAGGCTTCCTTGCTTTTGTGAATATTAATAATTTGAGTACAATGGCGTCATATACCAGTACCGCTATGGTTATCAGTCCATACCTTATAGCCTGGGCTGAACCGCGGCTTTTAAGAAGCCTGTCTATCAGGACAGCCAGAATTATTATCACTGCCTGTGAAACAGCAGCGTATGCCAAAGTTTGTCCGTTAAGAATATCAGCTTTTCTTTCACCCTTGTTTATATTTTTCTCATCACTTACGTTTTTTTCATCACATAACCGTTCATTTTCCCTGAATAAAGTATGCCTGCCGTCATTGTTCATTGAAAAAGCATCATAATCAATGTCCGCACCTTTTTGGTCCCTTAAATCCTCCAAAAGCTTCTTAAACCCCGGGAGTGAAAATCCATCTTCCTTAAGGTATCCGATTATTCTGTAAAGAAAGCTTCCCTCTCCTCTTTCTACATTAAAAGAGGCCCTTGCAATAAGCCTTATGATAAAATCCTTAAAATCCTGAAGCCTGAACAGACCCCTTCCTGCAGGAATGTAAACGAGACCCGGCACAGCTGACCCTTGTGCAAGGTATATATGCTCTTCATTAATAATAAAATTCCGCTCATTTAAAAGCAGCTTCCGGCACTCCAGGATGTTTTCGGTTATTCCAAGCAAAAGATGGATGAACTCATTTTTTGAGAACCTGTGCTTTTCCATGTAATCTTTTAACGATATCCTGTTCAGTATATTATAATAAAAAAAGTAATCGTGGTCCTTGCGGTGATATTCAAAGGGAATTATCAATTCCGAAGGGTTGTTGACGATCATCTCTATCTGATAGCCATACACCGGTGCCTCCTTTGATTCAGGAATCCT
>JAMNYG010000039.1 GCA_023622945.1 Bacillota bacterium
ATCCTTCCGAAATATGCCGATTCCTGCAGCTTAAGAAGCTTTCTTACGTAGTTCAGTATGATGTTCTGCTTGATTTTTTCATGCCCCAACACGTCCAGGTACTGGATGGTCTTTATGGCATCATCCAGGTTGAATATCTGCCTTGCTCCTTCCTCCCACATAGTCCTGTTGGCATCGACAACGTTACGCCTGAACCTTTCCACCTCTGCCTGCCTTTTCTCAAGCTGCCTTTCTATCTCTTCTATTACCATTTTAAGCCGTCTGCGCTCATAAGCTGCATCCATTTCACTTATGCTCATGGGTTATCCTCCTTATATCAGAACTCCCGTAATCCTGTGGGACGGTTCTCAAATTTTTCGCAAAATTCGAAAAATAAACTAAAATGTTTTGAAATAACTGTTGACAACCATATCCATAAGCTGTATAATATATATAAAGCTGTTGCTTATAGTGGGTTTTTGTGCGCTTACGCATATTACCAGTTTATCACATATTGATGTACGCATCAATATGTTTTTTTATTATATGCTCCTTTGAACAAACAATACCGATGTTTTGGCGACTTTTCCTTCAAAATTCCCATGATGAACTATCCCTCTTTAATGTTCTTCCATTTCATGCAATATTTCCTTGTTATGCATAAAATAGCATAAACCCGTTGAAACCACAAGACGCATTACTTGTAATTAGGGCATCCGAAAGATTATTTTTATACCGATTGGATTTTTCTTATACTGTTTAATTGTATATGCTTGTTAAATTCCATATCGAATCGGCAGCTTCATATTCGTTACCGATACACCCCCCTGCAGGTCAAATACATCCCGGCAGTGGCACTTCTTTATAGCAGTGTTGAAAAACGGTTTTTTATATGTTTAAATATCATTAAGAATAAAAGGTCGTGTTAATTAATGCAAGAAATAAAACCTTGGAAGGAATCAACAAGTGAAGCTTTTTGACAGGCTGCCACCTAATCTTTTTTCCATACTGGTTTCCAGGAACAAGGCATTGTATGCTGAAGCTTTATTTGTCCTGCGCAAAGCGTTCAAGCAGCACATGACCATAAGCAAAAGTGACCTTGTGGCAATGCTCATTGCCGGTCTTGATGAAGCATTATTGGAACTTGATCTGGAAGCGGAAAAAATGGAGTTTGAAGAAGCTGGAGAAGAAGTAAAAGGCGGACAAGGACTCTCTGCCACAGCGCATCTTATTCTCAGAAGGCTCATGGCTACAAAATGGATTGAAGTTGAGTATCAGATGGATTCGTTTGAGGAGATTATTACTCTTCCCGATTATACAATAAAACTCCTGGACCTTTTATACTCATTTACCGATGATTCGGTGCGGGAGTACAATTCATATGTTTATTCCACCTATTCCGCTCTGCGCACAGCCGATTCAGAAAGAGACGATTTCATGTACAACGCTTTGCTGACAGCCCATGAGAACACCCTGAAGCTTGTGGATGAGCTGAAAACACTGCATAACAATATAAGAAGATATCATCAGGACCTCAATGATTACTTTACCGTAAATGATATCCTGAAAGGCCATTTCGATGAATACAAGGAACTTATCTTGGATCGCATATACCATCCGCTGAAAACTATGGACTCGGTTCCCCGGTACAAGGTTCCCATAATGAAAATCCTGTCCGGTTGGCTTTCGGATTTCGGAATAAGGCAAAAAATGGCCGGGCAGGCCGTCCAGCGCGGCAAGTATAGTACCGTGGATGATGCAATGGATGATATCATACGTAGAATAAATGAAATAAGCGATATATATGAAGGCCTGGACGAAATGCTTGCTGAAATTGACAGAAAGAGGACGGCTTACACCCGGGCGTCGATGGAAAAAATGCGGTATCTTCTGACTACCGACAGGAGTATAAAAGGCAAGCTTGTGGGCATCCTCTCTGCAGCTGCTGCAGACCAGGAAAGATGGGCGGAAATACTGGCTGGCAATGTAGATCTGTTCAAACAGGGCTATATAGATGAAAAGTCGCTGTATGTAAAACCAAACAGGATGGGGCGCAAAGAAGGAAAACCCCTTGGCCTTGAGATGACAGACGGGAATATGGGTGATAAAGCTTTTGAAGATTTTCTGAAGAAGGCCAGAAAACAGCACAGCCACCAAAAAATAATGGCATATATGAAAGAGCTTATGAGGGACAAGCATGTCCTGAACAGTTCTGAAATCAGGATTGCCAACCATGATGAGTTTGTCATGCTCGTTCTGGCGACCTTGAAAAAAGACGAAAAAGGTGTTTTCTACCGGGTGGAATTTGAAGACGGGTATGACCGATGCGACGGATATACCATACCCCGCATGAGATTTATAAGGAGAGAAAAAGCAAATGTGGACTGAAGCTTATGAGAAACTGACAAGCTCCGAAAAGGAAGAATTCAAACGCCTTGCGAACATGCTGCTGTCGAAGACGTTCATAATAAGGGACTATTACGACAGCAAGGAAGAGATGATGAAGATAAGCCCGGAGTACAGGTTTATTGAGAGGAATTTTGAACTGTTCTCCGGTTACTTTTCCTATTCCGGCTGGGATTTGCGCAAGGATAACCAGTATGGCGTTATTTCAATCGAAAGCTTATATGAATACAACAGGCTTAAGCTGGACCGGTTCACCACTTTCATACTGTATACAGTCAGGCTGATATACGAGGAAGAACGGGAACACATTTCTTTAAGAAATGAGGTCATAACTACCACAGGGCAGATAATACACAAAATGATCAATCTGAACCTTATAAAAAAGAAACCTTCGGATCGCGACATTTCGGATTCTCTCAGGCTTTTGTCAAACCACAGCCTGGTCCAGAAAATATCAGGTCCCTGGGAAAACGCGGATACCAAAATCCTGATACTTCCCTCTGTGCTCTTTGTGGTATCCAATGAGAGAATAAGCAGGATTTATGAGCTTGTTGAAAACGGCGAATATACCCAGGATGAGGACAGCCAGGATAATGAAACGGTATCCCAAATCATAAGAGGGGAAGGCGAAGAGGCATGAAGCTATTGAAAAAGCTTCTTTTAATACACTGGCATTTTTTCAGTTATGAACTTGTGGAATTGGATAAAATAAACTTCCTTACCGGTAAGAATGCGTCGGGCAAAACAACGATGATTGATGCGCTACAGGTTGTCATGCTTGGAGACGCAACCGGAAGGAGTTTTTTCAATAAGGCCGCCAATGAAAAATCCGCCAGGAGCCTGAAAGGGTATTTGAGAGGCGAGCTCGGAGATGACGGAGACGCAGGTTTCAGATATCTGAGAGAAGGCCGTTTTACCAGTTATATTGCCTGCGAGTTTTATGACGATATAAGAAAAACCAGCTTCACCCTGGGCATTGTATTCGAATGCTATGAAGACGGTTCCGATGAGCACCGGTTCTTCGTCCTGGATTCCGAACTGCCGGAAAATCACTTTATCGTCAATAATGTTCCGATGACGTATAAAGAATTGAGAACATATGTAAATAAGCATTACAAAAAGGGAAAATACGATTTTCCCGATTCGGACAGAGGGTACCAGGAGATTCTGAAGGGAAAGCTGGGCGGACTGAAAAACAAATACTTTGATCTCTTCAAGAAGGCCGTTTCATTCACTCCCATCACCGATATTGAGACATTTATTACCGACTATGTGTGCGATGTTAAGAATCCGGTGGATATATCACTGATGCAGGAAAACATACGGCAGTACAAACGTATGGAGCTTGAGGCGGATCTCCTTGAAAAACGCGTATCAGCGCTTCAGAACATTGCCGATATGTACAGATCATACCTGGATGAAAAACAAAGGCTGCAAATACAGAGCTACCTGATAGACAGGGCAAGGTTACAGGTTATACTTGATGAAAAAAAGGCTCTTGGTGAAGAGATAGAAAGGCTGGAAAGGGAGATTGCCGCCTGTTCCCAAAAACAGGCGGATATCAGCGTAAAGCTTGTGAATGAAAGGAAAAAAAGGGATGAACTTATTGCTGCCAGGCAAAGGTCAGACATCTATACAAAGAAGGAGCAACTGGAGTCACGGAAGGAAGTTCTTTCGCAAATGATAGACAAGCTGAACGGCGAGGCTGACGCCACCGTTCAGACGCTCAGGAAATATGCCCATGAATGGAGAGAGGCTGTAAAAGCTTGTTCAGACCTGCAGCATCTTCCCGAAAACGAGATAAAGGATTCGTTCATCAATGAAATACAGGATGCAGAAAAATGTGCAACTTTGGCACAGGCTCATGCCGTAAGCCTGCTGGACATTGACCGGGAAAACCTTGACACGCTTACAGCCCATAAGTTCAACGGGATAATTACAGATTTGACCAAATTTAAAAATTCGTCCGCGATGCTGATGTATTCTGCCAACAGGAAAAAGGTAGAAATGGAGTCGGAACTGAAAAGACTGGAAGGAACCCTTGCCGACCTGGAAAAAGGGATAAAATCCTATGACCCGAAACTTATCGCATTGCGGGATGAGATCAGGAAGGAGCTTGCCGGGAAATACGGAAAGGATATCCCGGTGCATATCCTGGCCGATCTTCTCGACATACGGGATATGCGCTGGCGAAATGCGGTGGAGGCATATCTGCACACCCAGAAATACTACCTGCTGGTGGAACCAAAATACTTTATTGACGCCTTAAAGGTATATGACAGGTTGAAGTTCAGCAGGGGCTTTTATGACTGGGGCCTTATTGATGCAGGCAAGCTTGAGAGTTTCAGACCCAAGGCTCAGAAAGGAAGCCTTGCCGAGGAAGTGGTTACGGACAATATTTATGCCAGGATGTTTATCGATTACGTCATGGGAAGGGTAATCAAATGCGACAAGGTTGAGGAATTGCGAAACCATGACAGGGCCATCACCGATACATGCATGCTGTACCAGGGCTATGTTGCAAGGCAGCTCAACCCCGAGAGATGGAAGTATCCGTTCATAGGAAGAAAAGCGCTGGAAGAACAGAAGGAAACCGTAAAAAGGGCTATAGAAAAGCATAAGGAGGAGCTTGGGTCCTGCAAAGCCTTAAGCTATATTCTGTCAAATGCAGCGAATATAACAGTTATTAACCCCAAAGAGTATGAGCAGTACCTGAGGGTAATCGAGGAGACCAGGAAACTGCCCGATCTGAAAAACAGGCTGAATGAAGTTGTTGATGAATTGGAAAAGCTTGACTTAACCTGGCTTTTCAGCCTTGACGAGAAAATCAGGGAATGCGAGGACAGGATAACCGGGTTTGAAGAAGAAGAGAAGCAATGTATAAGGTCTATTTCCGAAGCAGAAAGTGAAAGGAATACAATCGTCCAGGAAAAACTGCCTTATGCTACGGAAAAAGAAGCTGAAGCAAGGATGATCCTGGCCCGGTACGATACTTCCTGGGTTAACGAAAAGGGAGAACCCAGGTTTTTACGGGAATTGGAAAACAGGAAATCCGCAAAAGAGATAATCCAGAATTTCAGCCCGCAGCTTGAAAGGACCAAAAACCAGACTATCAAAAAGAAAGATGATCTGGAAAAGGCCAGGTCTGACTATAACAGGGAATATACGATGCCATATGATATAAAGCAGGAAGACAATTCATCCTATGACAAGGAGCTGGATGAGCTAAAGAATATCAGGCTTCCTGAATACAGGAACCAGATCAGGGACGCCGAAGAGAAGGCATTCCAACAGTTTGAGGACGATTTTCTTGCGAAGCTCAAAGCCAATATCGATACAGTAAAGTCGCAAATCAATGAACTGAATAATGCCCTTAAGGAAAGCAGATGGGGAAATGAACGGTACAGGTTTACCTGTTCGCCCAAGCCTGAGTATAAAAAGTACTATGACATGATTACCGATGAGATGCTGATGGAAGGATACAATATAGCTTCGCAGGTTTTCAGGGACAAGCATCGCGATGCTATAGACGAGCTTTTCAGGCAGATAACCGATGTTGATTCCCAACTCAGTGCGGATGCCAGGGCAGAGCTTGAGAAAAATATCAGGAGGTTTACCGATTACAGAACTTACCTCAGTTTTGACCTCATTGTCACCGATGAGGAGGAAAAAACCCAGAGGCTTTCCAGAACACTCCGGAAGAAATCAGGCGGAGAGACCCAGACGCCTTTCTATATTTCCGTGCTCGCATCTTTTGCCCAGATGTACAAGATTAATGATCCTGCTTACAACCGTATGCGGCTCATCGTGTTCGATGAAGCCTTCAGCAAGATGGACAGCGAGAGAATACGGGAAAGCGTCCGGCTCCTCAGGAAATTCGATTTCCAGTGCATCCTCTCGGCGCCTCCGGAAAAGATAGGCGATATTGCTCCTTTGGTAGACAGAACGCTTTGTGTTATCAGGGAAAAGAACACATCAATAATTAAGGCATTCGAACCCAAAAAGCTTATGGAGGAGGGGTTGGATGAAGTATAAAAAGCTTATTCTGGACAGGCTTCTTGACCGGTACGAAAAGAGCAAGTCCTTTAAAGATGAAAACTCGAGAAGAAGGATCATGCTAAAAATGACCAGGGGCGACATGCCCGAGTATGACATAGAAAAGCCATTGGTGAGAGAGACCTTCAACAGCGTAATCAAGGAGCTGGCTGATAAAGGCCTGGTCAGTTTCGAATGGGCCAGGTATGAAGAAGGGAATATTATTGAAAAAGTATGGCTGAATGTCACACGAGTTGAAGATTGTTACGCCGAAATAGGCAGAAAGGCCAGGCGGGCTGTTCTTGATGCATTGCTTGAGAGGATAACGGAGCTTAAAGAAAAGACTGCGGGCAGTTGGATATGGTCTTTTTTGGCGGACGCAGAACGAGCTATAAAGGAAAAGTCATCGACAGCCGGTTTGCTTCCCTCAGATGAAGAGCATGCAATGGCAGTTTTAAAAGCACTGGATTATCTCAGAACGCTGGATAGCGGCCAATGTCTTGAAAGAGTGTTCAGCCTTCGGTGTTTCAATGATTCCAAATATTTTGAAAAGAAGGTCAAAAAAAGACTGGTGGGAATTATAAAAAGATATTGCCCGGACCAGGAACTGCCGGATGAAATGTCGGACGATGATATACTGGCACAGGTTGGAATACTCCAGTCGCCGGAGCAGGTTGATTTCAAAGGTGGGATTGTTGGTACATTAGGCGGAAAAGAGATAGATTTTTCATCGTTTATATATGGCGTTTCCTTGAATGCCGATACAGTAAGGAATTTAGCCATTACCGGAATGGGGATTGTCCGTAAAATTCTCTTTATCGAAAACAAGGCAAACTATATTCAATTACTCAATGAAAACAGTGACGATACATTGATGATCGTATTTCACGGGGGTTTCTACAGCCCGGTAAAAGAGTTATTTTTTAAAAAACTATACGAGGCAGCTCGCCCATGTGGAATTGAATTCTTCCATTGGGGTGATATCGACCTGGGCGGTTTTATGATTTTTCAAAGACTTAAATCAAGTATTATTCCATCTTTAAAACCTTACTTAATGGACGAAGAAGCATTTGAAAGCAGGATCAGTTATGGAAAGAGTTTTGATCTCAGGTATGCGGAAAAACTAAAATCATTACTGGACAATGAAGACTACAGTGAATTTAGAGAGGTAATCAAACTAATGCTTGAGAAAAGCACAAAGCTTGAACAGGAGTCTTTTCTTATTTGACATGAGTGTATGCTGATAGTATAATCCGCTTATGCACGGAGCAAAAAAATCATACTTAATGTCAATCTATCTATATCCATCCTGTCGACCAGTATAATCGCCGGTCTTTTACATACTTCAATTTTTTACTGCATTCATAGTTTTCCAAATTGCCATTGGATGCTGTTTTATATTCTCCAGCATCTCCCCGGAAAATAATAAGTCCGGCTTATAAATTCCAGCGGAGAACTCACGTAAATATTCTTTATGCCTTGGTGTCAAAACAACACTGTTTGCAAGAAAATTCTTTACTTCAGATTTGGCTTTATCCAATTCAAGTCTTTCACTTTTTACCAGCATGGGATATAAATCTTGATAAATTGTCTGCTTTTTTAACTCATCCACACGATCAGGCGAAAAATTAAGTTTTGCTGCTTCTCCTGAAATGGAACCGTAAAAAACTACTGCATTGCAATAACTGTCATAATCCCCTTCAGAAAGAATACCATACTTTTTCACATTATATAAATCGTAAAAATCCCTTGCTGCAAGACGGTTAAACAAGGCTGCTGTTTTAGTAGCTAAAAGTTCGATATAATGTAATGTTTTAACTTCTCCTCTGATACCAAACAGCTCTGTATTGATTTTTCTCATCACAGGTGCCCAAATATGATGTCTTAAGGAATAGTTTATTTCAATTTTTATATTGTCATAATTACCTGAATTGTTTTGGAAACGGGCTACAATTGATTCCAAAGCGAAATAATCTTTGGATTTTTGCGAAATACTATATCCTTCCCTCTCTGAGTACCCATGTAGTATTTCTTTTACCCTAATCCGTTCCTCAAGCACTTTCTTCCTGCTATCATAGGAGTGAAAATCCAGATCTATATCTACAGATAATCTGGGCAAAGCAAAAACAGTTAGGTTTAAAGCAGTTCCGCCCTTTAGAACCAACCGCTCTCTTAAAAAAGCATTGCTATTTATAAATTCCAAATATTAATATTAATCGGTGAACCTTCTCTATTACATCTTTCTGAAATCCTGTCTTTTCAGAAAGTTCTAAGTAATATCTTTTATCTGAACTAAACAAAAATATCACCCTTTACTTCCAGAGCTTTTGGCACTATAAGACCCCAGCGCTTTATCAGTATGCCGTTACCGTTTTTTGCTTCTTCATCTAAATAACTTTTCGTATTTCCTGCTCTTTTTTCTATTAGACTCAAAAAATCATCTGTTACTCCTAAAGACTGCTGATATCGTTCCAGGAAATAGCCTGCTTTTTTATAAAGTATCTGCTTATCATATATTTCAAGATATTTTGCCAATTTTGCTTCATCAAGAACCCTGCATATTTTTAGTATCTCATCCAGTTCATGGACACCGCCGCAATAATCTAATCTGTCAAGGCAATCAACAACTGTTCTTTCAAGGTCAGTAAA
>JAMNYG010000009.1 GCA_023622945.1 Bacillota bacterium
TGTTGTACTGACTGATCACGATGTGATAAGCGGAATCCCTGAGCTTATGCGGGTTGCCAAAATACTGGGCATAGAAAGCATGCCCGGCGTGGAATTTGCATGCAAGCAGTGGGATGCATATTTTCATATTCTCGGCTTTGACTTTGATATAGATAATCCTGAGCTTAATGAATTTGTGGAACGCTTATGTGAATACCGCAATAATCATACGAGGGCTTTGTTTGAAGCAGGGCTTAAGCGGGGCACATTAAGCGGTATTACCTGGGAGGAAGTTGTGGAACTGAATCCAGGATGCCGGTGGTTTTGCAATGATCAGGTGCGCACTGCCATGGTGGCTAAGGGCCTGGTAAGGAGAGAGGAATGGGGTGCGGTAAGTAAGGCCAACTTTAAATCCGAATATGCTTTATCAGTACCAATGGAGATGGCAAGCGTGGAAGAAGCTGTTTATAACATAAGAAATGCCGGTGGAATTGCTGTTTTGGCCCACCCGGCAGGCCAGTATGAGTATGTTGACAGGCTTGTGGAAATTGGAATACAGGGACTTGAAGTTTCTCACCCTTCCCTTAGCAGGGAGGAAGAGATCGCATTACGTCAAAAAGCAAAACTAAACAAGCTGTATATGACCGGCGGAACGGATCATACCGGTCCCATGGGCGGGTGCATGGGAGCACATGCAGTACCTGCATATCATGGTGCACTGGAGGATGATTACCTGGCAATTAAGAATCGCATATTCAGTTGACAAAGAGATATTTGGGGATAAACACAATAAATATATTGACTTAATAGAAATAGGCCACTATAATCAAGGGGAAGGAATCGGGTTATTAAGGAGGAGATTATCTTGAGTAAGAAAGTAAGGCTGGGTGTTATTGGAGCCGGGTCATTTTCCAATTCACATTTAATGGGCATAAAATATTCAGATTCGGCAGAGGCTGTGGCAATCTGTGATATAAATGAAGGAAGCGCCAGGAAGCAGGCGGAAAAGTACAATATTCCTGATTATTATACTGACTACAGGGAGCTTTTAAAACGGGATGATATTGATGCTGTCACGCTGCCGCTGCCTGATCAGCTGCACAGAAAGGTGACGGTGGATGCACTTCATGCCGGCAAGCATGTTCTGTGTGAAAAACCCATGGCCTTGAATTTGGAAGATTGCAGGGCAATGATTAAGGCATCAAGGGAATCCGGAAAACAATTAATGGTAGGCCAGATTGGCAGATATACGCCGGCATTTATTATGGCCAAAAAGATGGTGGAAGACGGTGAGATTGGCGAATTGTTCTTCGTGGAATCTGAGTATGCCCATGACTATTCAAAAATAGGCGGCCGGGGAGGCTGGCGCATTACACCTGAGCGTCATCCGGTTATAGGGGGCGGCTGCCACGCAGTTGATTTATTAAGGATGATAGCAGGAAATCCTACAGAGGTATTTGCCTACGCCAATAACAAGGTGCTTACAGACTGGCCGATTGATGACTGCACCGTTGCTGTTATGAAATTTCCCGGTAATGTAGTCGGCAAGGTTATGACATCCATCGGCTGCAAAAGAAAATATACCATGCGCACCGTGCTTTACGGTTCCAAGGGCACAATCATAGTAGATAATACCTCACCTACTCTTTCATTATTTAAAGAAGAGTTTTCTCAGATGGATGAATTTAAAGAAAGGAATCAGCAAACAATTGAACTAAAACTTCCTGTAGCGATCAACAACCACAATTTCCAGGCAGAAGTGGAGGACTTCTGCAGATGTATTATGGAAGGCAGGCAGGTAACCACCGATGGTGTTGAGGGTGCATCAACTGTAGCTGTATGCCTGGCTATTGTGGAGTCTGCACATAAGGAAGAAAAGGTAAAGGTATCATATGATTTCTGATTCCGGTTTGATTTCGATTTCCAATTCTGATTTATGGATGATATCAAGAGCATCAGATTATTAGAAATGGGGGGCAATAAAATGAACAGTTTTAAGGCCGGTTTTGCAAGACTGGATATTACACCGCCGCTAGGGGTTAATATGGCGGGATATTACAGCCAACGGATAGCAGACGGCGTACTTGACAACCTTTATGCGTCTGCCGTTGCAGTAAGCGATGGTTCCAATACAGCTGTTATAATAAGCCTTGATCTTCTGGGTATCAAGAAGGAGAAGACGGCTCTTTACAGGCAAGCTGCAGCTGATAAAAATCAAATTCCCTTTGAATCTGTATTCATTTCATGCACCCATACTCACACAGGTCCGGTTATGGAAACAAAGCTTTTTGAAGAAGACCCTGCTTACAATGACTATCTGGGAAGAAAAATATGCGATGTTGCTTTTCTGGCCATATCAGATCTGAAACCTGCATCTGTAAGCATAGGGCGCAGCACAGCTCCGGGCATATCATTCGTACGCCGCTTCCGCATGAAAGACGGCAGCGTAAGAACAAATCCCGGCAGGAATAATCCTGATATTCTTGAACCGGTCGGAACACCGGATGAGACCGTTCAACTGGTGCGGATACATCGTGAAGATGCAGATGAAATATTGCTGGTAAACTTCCAGGTACATCCTGATGTAATTGGCGGAACCAAGTTTTCGGCTGACTACCCAAAATTCGTCAGGGATACACTTGAAAAGACACTTGACAATGTTAAATGCATTTATATTAACGGCGCACAGGGGGATACAAACCATATAGATCATCTTGGTGTTTCTGATACGTCGGTAACCAGATATAAGCTTTCGGAGCATATGGGCAAAACTATTGCGGGTGCCGTACTCCAGGTTTATATGAAAACCAAACCTGTGAAAGGAACGCCTGTAAGGTTTGGGCAGAATGACGTCGAAGCTCCGGCCAATCTTCCGGATAAGTCGAAGATTCCTGATGCCCAAAGGATAGTTGAACTGCATAGGGCGGGCAAGAACGAAGAGATTAATGCATTGGGGCTTGAAATGTCCGTTCCCGAAGCTTATAGGATAGTAAGGCTTGCAAACGGTCCTGAGTCATTTACTCTTCCGCTTACAGCTGTTCGTTTCGGTGATGTAAGCCTGGCAGGAATACCAGGTGAGCCCTTTACTGATATAGGAAGGGAAATAAAAGAAAATTCTCCATATGAAATGACCCTTGTTTCCTGCTGTGCCAACGGATATGAAGGCTATTTCCCCATGCAGTCCGCATATGATGAAGGCGGTTATGAAGTTGTCAGTTCGAGTTTCAGAGCCGGTGTGGCTGAGATCATTATAGAAGGTTCCACAGACCTTTTAAAAGACCTTAAATAATACAAATATAAGAATACTAAGGAGGCATAGCTATGTGCAAATGTATTGAGGGGTTTATATCTCCCATTCCCAAGAGTATTGAGTATCTTGACGGAGAAGATATCGTTCTTGGAATTCCGGGTAAAGGCTTCTATCATATTGAAACCAATATTGATAAACAGGATCAGCTTATTGAAACTGCAGTAGCCTTAGTAAAGGATGCTTTGTCAGGGCTTTTAAATGTGCCATCGGATGCAGCTGACGGTGATGTCAAAATTTTATTTACAATGTCTGCTGCCCCTGAAGGGATATCAAATCCCGAGCAAGCATATTCCATAACAGCTGCTGATAACTGCATTACCATAACAGGATTTGGTGTGCTTGGCCTTTACTACGGCGCAATTACGCTTAAACAGTGTTTAAGGCTCCATGATAATGTCTTAAAACTGCCGTGCATGAAGATACTTGACTGGCCGGACTTAAAAACCCGGGGTCATTTTATGGAAAGCCGGTACGGTTCAAACCTCATGACTTTGGATGACTGGAAATACCTGGTGGATCATATGGCGGGCATGAAGATGAACCAGCTTGTAGTATCGGTCTATGGCTGCTGGTGTGTCCAGTATGATGGAAGAGTAAGTGAATATATGTATGTTCCTATAAAGAAGTATCCTAAGCTGAAAACACCGGTTGTTGTAAGGTATTATTCGCCAAAGAAAGGCGGATGGGTTGATTATGAAACACTTCCCCCAATGTTTGAGGAGGATTTCCTGGGTGATCTCATTGCATATGGAAAAACCAAGGGCGTAACCGTATTCCCCCTGGTTAACTCATACGGCCACAACACATTAATTCCTGCTCAGTATCCTGAGGTTTCTGCCAAAGACGAAAACGGCGAGCCTTCCTTAACCGGATTTTGTACATCCAACCCCAAGACCTATGAAGTTTTGTTCTCCATATATGATGAAATAATCGAAAGGTATCTTAAACCTAACGGATGTGACAGCTTCCATGTAGGTCTGGATGAGGTATGGGACGGGATTGCTCTTAACGCTGAAGATATTTTCAGAACCAGATCTCCCTGGTGCAAGTGTCCTGAATGTAGGGACATAGACCGTAAGAGATTATTCATAGACCATGCCGTAAAGATACTGAAATATTTAAAGAGCAGAGGCATGAAAAACATTTATATGTACAGCGACATGCTTATAAAAGGCAGGGGAACCGGCTCTGACGACAGTGCTGAAGACATGGTGAAAGCATTAAAAGATAATGATTTGATAGACGTTGTTGTCATTGACTGGTGGACATATTCCGATTTCAAGGATAAATTAATGTATCAGACAACCCGTCCGGATTTGGGATTCAGAAGGACTGTAAAACCCTGGAACGGCTACTACCACTGGACGGTTCTGACAAACCCTCTGCGTAATATTTATCTCCTGGCTGATATAGCCTCAAAAGAAGGCGTAGAAGGAATGCAGTCTTATTCCGCCTGGGATGAAAGCTATGACAGAAATCATATCTGCCAGGCAGATTACAGCTGGAATTTCAAAGGGGCAGGCACCATAGACAAAGTCACCGACCGCTATGTCAAGCGCAACTTCTATTCACAGTATGATAAGGCGCGCAGGGCTTTCACGCTGATTGACTTAATGACTGAACAGAGGAACGAGAAAAAAGAGGACGGCACTCCTTTACTTTCAAAATATCAAATTCTCTTAAGCACCCTGTCTTACTATTTCTACAGTTATGTACGTGCAGGCAAGCCTTATCCGCGGATTTTCCCCGGAGAAGCATTAAGCACCATCAATGCGGATCGTGCAAACTACTTAAGAGAAATCAATGAAATAGCTTCAATGGCTAAAGAGGCTTCTGATTTGTTGAGTGAGGTGGCAGCTGATCCACGCTGCAATACAAGGATGGCAAAGCGGTTCCTATATGAAGTGGAAAACTATCGCTGCCTGGCCGAGGATTATCTGGCCCTGTTTAAGATGATAGATCTGGCAGAATGCTGCAAGGATAAATGCTGCAAAGGAACCATTCAGAAAATAAAGGCCTTGGCTCTTGAAAGAAAGCTTGCAAGACTTGCCCTTATGACCCGCCTGGAGGAAACCAAGGAAGAATTCCTCATGGCAAGTCATATGAGGAACCACAGCATATTTATGCAGTTCTTTGCAGACCTTGAAGGTTACCTGGCAAATACAGAACCGGATAAGATAAGGCTGAACTACTTTGATATGCGCTATCTTGAAAGCGAAGCCTTTAAAAAGCTCAGGTAGTTATAACGCATTACAGGTCATTTTTATCAATAACAGGTCTAAAACAAAACAAGGGATAGTATGATGTGACGGGCAAAAGCCCTAAAAAAGGTTAGTGCTATTGTTGTATTTGCACCTTGAAAATTTCATAATCGGCTAACCTAAGCGCATTGTTCTGTATCCTTTCAGACTGGAATCCATCCTCCGTAGCCTTTCTTCATCCGAGGATTGGATTTGGGGCATAGTTACCCGTTCCATTTCGGAATCGGAATAGTTTTTGGAAATTTAAAGCTCCAATTTTGCTGCCGAAAAATAATTTGCATCGCTGCAAACCTCGTACAGGCATTCGGTCGACATCGTATTGATTTTTAAGTATTGAGTGTACGGTTTCTACACCATTTCTCAGCCTAACAATCAATTTAAACCTGTCGGTATCTTTAGTTTTTAAGTATTCGGCTCTTGCTACACTTTTTCTGGATACTGTCTTCTTGGCAACTCGTTTGTAAATCTTCGGATTACACTGATCATGGAAAGGACAATTTGCACAGAGGTATCGATTAAAAGAGAGCACGCATTGTTCGGTTCTGGAGTTGTAGCTACAGCTTTTGGGTGTATGCCCTGCCGGGCATTCAAGCACTTTGGTGAAGTCTTCATTGAACTTGATATTGGCCATAATTGAATCGGTGTCTCTGCCGACAAGATCTGTAGGAACAAGCTCGATATTCTTTCCAGCTGCAAGTTCTATGTTCTCGGTGCTAGCATAAGCTCCGTCAATCGTCATCAGGATTTCTTCAGAGGAATTGATGTTTTCAAGATGCTCTTTAAGCATTGCAGAATCGCTCACATTGTTTTTCTCGAACTGATAACTCGTAACGACACTGCCATTGGAACCGACGCTTTCTTCGATGTTGGCAACGTATCCACGGTGCACATTACTACCCTTTTTGCGGTAAGTAGCATCCGGATCGGACGGATTCTGCATCATATTGGAATCCATTCCACCATCTTCTTTGTTTCGGAGCCTGCGCAATCCCCCGTCTACTATGGTCTGCTCCGACATGCATCTTGAAAATAGAAGATATTCCGTAGCATCCTCGCACTGACCGTCGCAGAGTTTTATGAGTTCATCGGCATCGGCAAGAAGTACTGACATACGCTCATCAACGTCTTCATTTCTACTGTGATATATTACTTTATTGTAGTCTTCAGGATCGAGATAGTGCTCCAGCCTTTCACGGTCAAATTCGATACCGGCTTTATCCAGATGCTTAACAAGCTTTGCTATGCAGGTATAGATTAGCTCTATTCGGCTTAATCTACGAATGTTGGCTTCAATCATTGTCGAGTCCATCCTGCGGATACGTCCATCGATGTTCATAAGCTTTGCGATGTGTGCCGACAGCCCCTCGATGCATTCACGATACAAATCGACACCGTGTGTCCTCTCGTATTCATAGCAACGCATCCGAAATCTGGACAGGCTCTTGTCGCTGAGAGGTTGTTCTTCAAAGCTTGTCGTATGCAGTGCATACTGGTAGCGAGGATCGAGCATGAGATTGTCAACAATCTCATCATCGGATGCGCCAAAGAGTTCTTTGATGATCAGAGCACCGATGATAACATTTACAGGCGTGTTCGGCCTTGAAGCTTTATCCGAGTAAAGAACATTGAACGGCTCTTCGTTTATATTTGGGAAGATATCCTCTGCAAAGACCTTTGCCCATGACCTTTCAAGGGCTTTCTTCTCACGACCCGTAAGCCCAAAGAAAGAGTCATTGAATGCAAGCTGCTGTGTTTTATTCGCTCTAAATGACATCTTGCTATACCTCTCCTTCCAATGGTAATATTATACCATGAAAGAGGCTCAAGCGCTTGAAATTTAGCCATTTCTATGAAATTTTCAAGGTGCAAATATACAGTTTGCTAGAGGGCTTTTGACCTCAATATCAAATGATGGATATAAGGCTATACAGAATTGTGATATCAATACTAACCAGCAGTTTAGAAGCACAGCCTGCGGTTTTACTACTATTGGTGTATCAGGGATGGGAAAATCGGTATCGGTTAATAGAGTTTTGTCTATGTATCCGCAGGTGATAGTACATAGTGGGTATAAGGGGCAGGGATTTAGTTTTTATCAAATAGTATGGCTGA
>JAMNYG010000061.1 GCA_023622945.1 Bacillota bacterium
ATTTTCTTATGGATTATTTTTGACATCTCTCCATTTGCCTTGAAGAAAAACGCAGAGTGCATGAAGTTGTGCAAGCCGTTAAGAAAGTCCTTGACAATATATGCCAGGCCCAGGGCTGCAACCATCAAATATGCATGATGCAGGGAACCCTTGCTCACTATCACGTTTTCAACCGAATCAAAGAATTGCTGAGTCATGAAGGTTGTAAATCCATGGGAAACTCCGTGAAATACTGCGATTATATTTGTTACTATAAGCTGAAAAGGCATGGTAGACAGATGTATTTTAAGCCCTACCAGAATCACCTTAAAAAACGATATTTGGGACACCTCTTTCTCTTTCACTTCAGGCATTGGCAATCGCCTCCTCTTTATCTGAAAACCCCTGAGCACCATTGTTTATACCATTAGACCCGTTGCTCGAGTACCATTCTGCCTGTGCCCTGAACATCTCGGCATAAATACCGTCTTTAACCATGAGTTCATCATGGGAACCGCTCTCGACGATTTTTCCGTCAGAAAGGACATAAATTACATCTGCAAGTTTGGTTGATCCAAGCCTGTGGCTTATGAAAATGGTGGTCTTGCCCCTTGATATCTGTTCGAACTTTCTGTATACCATGCTTTCGCTTATAGGATCCAGTGAGGCTGTAGGCTCATCCAGTATCTTAAGAGGTGCCGGGCTCAATATACCTCTGGCTATGGCTACGCGCTGCCATTCACCGCCCGATATGTCAACACCCTTTTCCTGTATCTTGCCCAATGGCGTATCAATACCTTCGGGAAGCTTGTCTATAGTATCGGACAGTCCGGCTAATTCAGCGGCTTTCTTAACATCTTCTCTAATCTCTTCCTTAAAATCTTCCTTAACATCTTCCTCTGCATCCTTCTTGATATTCTGTTTACTCAGATTGGCTATTGCTATATTATCATGCATTGAAATATAATACCTGGCAAAGTCCTGGTATACAACCGACGACAGTCCTTTAATCTCAGCCTGGGAAAAATCTCTTAACGAGCGGCCGTCCACAAGAATATCCCCTTCATAATTTGTGTACAAGCCGGTTAAAAGTTTTATAATTGTGGTCTTGCCTGCTCCGTTGACCCCTACAAATGAGTAATGTTTCCCGTTTTCAATTACGAAGGATACTTTATCCAGAATCAATTTATCAGTTCCAGGATATTTGAAAGATACATCCCTAAACTCAATTCTCCGGAAAGTCATGTTCTCCTTCGGCAGTACGGTAGCATCCTCATTTTCGTCCAAAGCCATGAACTCGGAAAGGTCCCTGAGAAACTCTCTCTTTTTTGACAATTGTTCAATATGCCAGTTCACACCCCAGGATAACCTCAAGGTGGGCTCGAAAACTGCATTCATCAGCGCGATAAACATTCCTATATCAATGCTGCCATGAGCAACAGGCTTAAGCATTGCCAGCATGGTGACAACCGATATAAAAGCCAGGACTACTCCGCCCGTCTTTTGCTTTATGAAATTGCTTCGTGTCACCTTAAGCCTGAACTTTCTTGCGTAATCATACCGTTCTCAGTAAACCTGGTTCAGTTTTTCGCTGTATCCGTAGATGCTTCGCTCTTCAACCGCTTCACGGCTTTTCAGCACCTGGGACAAGTACTCTGCACGACGGTCTATCCTTGACATCTCCTTATCGGCTTCATAGCTTCTTTTGCCTGCCTTTGTTGCAACAAACATCAACGGACCGCTTGAAACCAGTATCAGAAGTGCAACCCACCAAACCTGGGTAAACAGGGTAATTATTATTCCTGCAACAAAAAACGAAACCTCCAGAACATCCAGAACCTGAGTGTACATTTCCCTTATGGTGGTATCGATCTTGGGACAAACACGGTTAATGAGGTCAGCCGTCTTCTGGTTCTCAATATACCTGTACTTAAGCCTTGCACGCTTGGCTATCATTTCAGGACGGAGTCTCTTCCTGAAATAAATATCTGTCCTGGAGTTCAGGAAATTCATCAAAGCCCCGATGATGACATTATAAATCATGATGGCCGTCAGTAAAAATATAGGAAAATAAACAGCCCTAAGGTCTGTGGTTTTGTTCGCTACCGCTATGGCCGTATTGATGAAATTTGCAGTTACAAATATTGACAAGGTGGGAACCAGTGCGCTTATTATGCGCTGAACTGCAAATATTGTTGAGTAAAAGGGCGATATTCTAAACGGCAGGGTTATCATATCAGGTATACCATATTGCTTTTTCTGTAAAATCTCATTACTATACTGATTCTTATGTAAAAGCATCTTAGTATAAGGGTTTTTCTGCAAAAGTATATTGCCATTCTGCTTTTTCTGCAAATTCATCCTATACCCCCTTGACTGCTTTAAGGAACAGGTTTTTTAATTTCTTACCGTGATTTCACACTGTTATCGAGTTCTTTCATATTGCTGTTGAGTTTGATAAATGTATTTAAAATCCTGCCAGAACTTGCCAATTATGACAACACTATCGATAACACACTTTATAAAAAGTTCACTGTCTGTGCCAAACTACCCGGATGCATCCTGCTCAAAAATATTCTCCCTGTCGAAGATTTCCCTGGCATAACTTTTTCCAATTGGCTTTCCTCTGACCACCTTGTAGCTTGGAAGCTCACTGTTTTCAGACATGGTAACAATAAGGCTTGAGAGCGCGCTTCCGTCAAGATTTGAATTTATGGTTTCTATGCTTTCCGCCAGCTCAAAAAGATGCGTAACCCATATCCCACGGTATCCGTTCACTTTAAGTACGGCCAATATTTTCCGGCTTAAGATCAGGCTTTCCATCGGTGAGGTTCCCGTTATGGGTTCATTGAACAAAATCAGGCTGTTCACAGGTGAAAGTTCAATCGCTTCTCTGATGGCATTCAGCTCTTGTCCAAGCTTTCCGCTCCGGAACATGGTGTTTTCCTCCTGGGAAAACGCCGAAACTATAGCTTCTGCAGGGCTTATGCATGCGTTTTCTGCTGGTATGGGAAGACCCAGCTGAAATAAGAATTGTATTGAACCGACAGAACGCAAAAAGGTAGTCTTTCCTCCCTGGTTAGGACCTGTAAGTATCAGTATTCCGCCGCCTTTTGAAAATTCTATGTCATTTAGGACAATTTCTTTTACATCATCCTTATACTCTATCATGGCAGGATGGTATAAGTTACGTGCTGAAAAGATTTTTTCATCAGGCGCTGCTATCTCTGCAAAGCATACGGGTAATCCTGCGCTAATAATCCTTTCAGCGTATCTTACCGCACCAACGTAAAAAAGGACATCAGCATAAATAGAACGGACGCTAGCAATAAGTTCCCTTATGAAATTGGTAAACTGGTTTTTTGACAGCATCACCTGTTTTTCAACAGTTCATTTGATGCTACCTTCAGAAGCTGATAAATATTCAGTTCCTTCGAAGGGTCAACATCAAAGCTGATGGCATGGCGATCATCACCCTTAAGGGGCATGATATCTGACAATTTGCATGGCAGCTCCATTTCATCTATTTTGCCGGTGCTTTTTGAAAATAAGGATCTTTTGTATTTTCCCTCATGAACGGCAATTAACGAGTAGGAAGATAATCTCAAATCATCATCGAAATAAAATCCATATGTAAAACTGCCAATTTTATCAAGGCCCTTTGCGTACTTATCCCAGGCATCTGCAAAATTGCAACTGAATTTTTGATCTAGTATCTCTGCAATTTTATGTGATAAAGCTTTTAACCCCTCTGACTTCAGGCTGTTTTTGTTTTCTTCAATGCATTCCCCGGTGGTACATAAGATATCAAAATACTCTTTTAGTGTGGAAAAACTTCCCAAGGTTTGAAGCGGGTGTTCTTTTGGATCTGCAAAAGTGCGAATATCCAGTAAATTTCCTGTGCAACTGCACAGCTTTTCAAGTAGCCTGAAAATATCCTTATGTTCCAGCAAATCGGCAATGACATTATTTCTGTATTTTATATCTTCCATATTATGCGTCAGCATCCTTGTAATATCAATATCTCCGAAAAACTTCCGCATAAAGTCTTTTAACATGAGGTCATCAAGGAGCCTGCCCGATACCTTTGTGGAAAACTCAGATTTGCCGAAATAATTGCCTAGCAGAGAACTCATGATCCCCATCCCCTCAATAAAGCCTCCACTTTATCAACATTGTTTTTATCAAGCAATAGGTTTTTGGTTGTTACTCCAAATTCTTCAGCAATATTTTCAGCATAGCTTATGCTTTCAGGTTCAGCTTCATAAACCTTGTAGCTTACCGAAAGGTTATTTTCTTCATCCATGCCTGACTGGGTAACCAGGCTTATTATTCCTGGCGTCTTTTCTTCCTTAAGCAAGAAGTAGATATCGTACATGTGGGTGACAAGAAGTGTATCAGCATTCCTTCTCAGCAGAAATTTGACCAGATCCGCACAGATTCCTACAGCTTCTCTCGGGTTTGTGCTGGTAAGAGGTTCATTTATCAGCACCAGAGAATTTGAGTCAGCCTGTGAAACAATTCGTTTTATCTCCTTTACCTCGATACCCATCCTGGAATACTTCATTTCTGCGTCTTCGCCTGATGAAAACAAGGTGAATATCTTCTCTTTGGGCGTAAAATTCATTTTTTGGGCGGGGACCAAAAATCCAAGCTGAGCCAGTACATGAAGCTGACTTATGGTTTTTAGATATGAAGTCTTACCTGAGTGATTGGCTCCAGTTATAATGGCTGCGTTTGCTTTTTTGAGAAAAACATTGTTTTTGAAAGGCTTTTTATCATGTAACAAAGCCAGGTGCGGATACTCCATACCAACTATCTCCAGATTGCCCTCTGAAAACATCGGCCTGCGTAAAGAACAACCCTTTTGTTTTAAGGCGTTTATAAACATAATCCCATACAAGTAGAACTTGAGGCCATCTGTCAGCGACAGCAGGTCACCAATAGCGCTCTCGTTTACTGCACCAAGCTCATTTTTTAACCTGATCAGTCTGGAAAGCCATCTTCTTTCTATTTTTCTCAAAAGGAAGGCTTCAAAATGGACAATTTGACTTGAACGCTTAAAAGGTACCCTGTTAAAAAGACTATTTGCCGGTTTTGAGCCGGGTGGTATGAGACTGACAACTTCAGGGTTTCTTCTGCCATTGACACATATGATGCCAAGCTCATAGGCATCAGCATATTCGGTTGAGTTAATGCCCACAAATATATCCTTTGGAGGGCTGAACCATTTGTTGACCGAATCCATTGTTCTTACTATTGTTGCATAATCCTCGCTCCGGCAAACATGGTCTATATATCTTTTTAAACCTGTAAGCCGGTTTGAACTGAAGGTGGCCTCATTAAGGAGGGACTTCAGAAGCCCGATGCATTTTACATATTCATTGTATGCCTTTACCCTGAATGTCATGGTATACAGCCTGCTGCCTGAAGTTTTGGATTTTTTTACAAACTCCTGAAGTGATGACAGGGAATTCAGTATATTTTTAATTTTTGAACTAATATCCTTAACCGAAATAAGGTCCTGGAATACAGTGCTTCTTTCCCCGATCTCATATCTGTCGGTGCTGATATACATGCAGAACCAGGAAACAGCATCCTTTTCGTCACTGAAGTCCAGAAAATTTTCAGAAAGCTTAAGGATATCCAGGTCCTTTAATGCATGGTACACATCTTCTGATGATTGCTTAAGGGGATAATCGGTATTTATCAGTTGAAGGTTCATGCTGTTCCCTCTTTTCGGTATAATCAAGGGGATTTCCGCTTATTTTGGGCAAACAGGACTGGTACAGGCATCATATGCGGAAAATCAATTGTAACGGTTGACCTTCTTGTTCTACTGCGGTTAACCATCTTGTTCTGTTACCTATTGCACATAGCATATCTATTCTACATCTTTATTGAAAATTCCTCCTTCGATGGTTAACGCATGTATACAATATTTCTTTCACATCATGGGGCAAAACTGATGTAGCATGTATTGTATTTTTCACAAAACTTTCCATTAATTGACATTTGGGTTGACACAATGTATAATGTAATTAAATTACTATTCTTACTATTTTATGTAACACTCTCATCACAGCAGAATCCTTAATCGGAAGTGAGGCCAAAAACAAAAACTGAAAATCATGCAACAGGAAATCAGCACATCTGAATGGGCACAATTGAGCAAGGAGAAATTCCAAATCCCAAAAAATGAAATTCTGAATCCCGAACAAATGAAATTTCAAATCCTGAAGAAAGGAGAGGTGCCTGAAACAGCAGTTAAATGTTAAAAGAAGGAGAATAATAAAATTTTCAGGAATGGAGGATGAAACCATGAGGCGTTTCATAATATTTCTGATAGTTGCTTCCATGTTGTTGGGCTTATTCATTCCGGCCCTGGCAGCACCCAACAAGACCAACGGATATGAAGAAGCGGAGGAAACCTATGGTGCGGTGGCAACTGCAAAAGTGACAAAACTTAAAGGCAACCAAAACGGGCTGACAATCACCGTTACGGTTAACGGTCACGTTGTTGCGGAGACATATGAGCTCATCAAAAACAACTCAGCAGGCGAATTTGCAGTAGGCGACTACAGGGTTTACGTAAGCACGCACGGCAATGACAAGATCGATCAATGCTTTATAACCTATGCACCCCCTCCTGCAGTCCAGCTTAACGAAATAAACGGCTTTTCACTGGAAGATGCATCCGTAAAGTTTTATTCAGGTGATACTGAAACCGATATGAAGTGCTTCATAGTCGGCAATACGTATACCGTCGTAATCACTCTTGAGGGCTTTAAAACCTTCAGGCACCAGTTTGTTTACACGCACCCCGGTATGGTTATCGATATTTCTCTTGAGCCCGATAAAAAACCAGAACCCGGTGCATATACATTCAATGACGGGAAATACTGGAATGAATGGACGACAGTCGGCTTCGCTGATGATGTTGGAATATTCGGAGACCATAAAAATGAGATCCAGATAGCAATCAATGAAGACGGAATCAAAATGACCAGGATATGGGTGGGAGACCATAATTATAACTTCACCAATGTGCATCCCCAACACCCCTATGGGCCGGTAAGGCTTTACATAGGGATAGAGAACCTTGGTGATACGGATTATGACAAAACGGTTTTCGGAGACAGGATAGGTGCCCTCACTTATAAGTCTGAATATCCAATCATTGAATGGCAGGTGGGCGGCAACAATCCTCTTGTGGAAGGGGAAGTCCCCGAAGGCGATCAAAGTTATCTTGCTACTATAGGAAAATCTCATATTGTTCTCTCCAAAGGACCTCTCGATTATACAAGACCTGTAGACGAACAGCTTGCCGACGGTTACGGAATAAAAGTTCCCATGAACAGCAACACGGTGGTGGGAAGCTGCAATCCAAAAGAAGGGTATCGTTACCTTACCATTATGGGTATACCTCCGGGCTCGGCATGGGGTGGAGACGACTGGGTTCAGCCGGCATTCATATCTATTATCGTTCAGGTAGGATCCGGCTCAGGCGGAACAGGTCCTATAGGCACTACGGAGAACATACCCAAGCATGTTCCGGAAGAAACAGAGTTCCAGGGATTGCAGTTTGACGAGCAAGGGCGGCTTGTACCGTCTGCATATCACCAGGTCCAAACTTTTGAAACCGGAAAAGAGCCCAAAAAAGCCATATTTGTCGGTTTGGACGGCAGCGATTCAAATCCCGGAACATTTGACAAACCCTTAAGAACTATTGCTAGAGCCCTGGCATATGCTGAACCCGGCACATCCATACTCATAAAACCTGGTGTATATAACAATATGAGGATTACTGCCATGAACCTGCACGGCACCGAGGATGAACCGATATGGATCGGTGGCATACCGGGCATGGAACGTCCCGTATTTGACGGGCACAATGCAGGTGCCACATTCATAGACTGCTCGTATATCGTTCTCCACCACCTTGAAGTCAGGAACAGCATGACCGATCCTTATGCCACAGGCATTCATGCATATGCAAGCAACCAGGCAGAATGGCCTAATCTGACACATCATTTCGTATTCAGGGGACTCTACGTACATGACATAAATTATCAGCAGTTTAAGCTCTCCGACGTTGTGGATTACTGGCTGTTCGACTGCGAAATCTCTCATGACGGTAACGGGCAAAGTGCTCTCATCGATGCAGTGGGCGGCGTCGGAAGAGGCGTCATAGCATACAATTATTTACATGATGCAAAAGCACCGGCAATTCAGCTGAAGGGTAATGCTTTTGACACCGACGTTTACGGAAACATGTTCAGAAACACGGCAGTACAGACCATAAATGTGGGCCAGGTTACCGGTTTGCAGTATTTCCGTCCTGACATCTATTCTGTGCCTCCAAAAACAATGTATGAAGCCAGAGATATAAGAATATACTCCAACATCTTCTTTGATGTAGGATCAACGGTTGCTTTCTGGAGTTCAACCGACAGTTATTTCGTGAACAATACTGTAATAAATACCATGAATCAAACCTTCAGACTCTTGCCATCCGGTAATGAAGATATTCTCGCTTACTACGGACAATCCCATAACAATACTATCTCAAACAACATATTCTATGACAGCAGCTTCTATTTCAACGTTGACTCATCGCCTTACGGAGTGCAAACCCTGGTTGTGGACAACAACTTCTTCCACAACACGTCAAATCCGGGATCGGTTCCGGGAAGCGGCGGTATAGTAAATTACCGGAATAACAAGGGAGGCGACGCACAGTTTGTAAATCTCTCAAGCTTAATGCTCAAAGAAGGAAGCCCGGCGGCAACCGGAGGATATACCTTTGAGTTCGCCGCGACCGACTATTACGGCAGGCCATTCGCAGATAACCGCAGCTACGGTGCTGTACAGTATGTGGAATACCAGGATGACCATCCTCTTCCTCCACATCCGGGCGACGGCTGGACGGGTGAAAGAAGACCTTATTCCTTCTCTGATATCAGATATCCTGCCGAAGAAAGAATTATATGGTCTGCCTGCTCCAGCGACGAAACCTTCGGCAGATTCGGCTCACTGGCCCACGAATCGGCAGTCTACACCGATGAAAACGGTATAGAAGTGTACAGGACAATTGTCGGTAACTGGGACTGGCAGTGGGACTACTCCAGATTGTTTTTCGACAAAGGTCTGCCAACCACTAAACCCATAGGCGGTGGGCAGTTCAGCGGAGCCGTAACATACAAGTTCCCGCACCCTGTAACAGGCTGGTCATTTGATCCGGGAGAAGGCAGCATATTCCACCAGTACAGGGACAGCGGCGACCTGCTGTATGTCATCCCGTCAACCGCTCCCCTTGACTTCACAAATTATATCGATTTAAGCGAAGCCACTCTCACAAAACCGTGGGGAGCGGCTGATTCACGCACATATTCCGCATCCGACGGTTATTATTATATAACCGTTGCAGGTGCCAGCGGCGCAGACAGGACCTGGATAAGAAACATTAACTTTACCCTTGCCATTCCTTCAGACGGCGGAAGCTCCAAGCTCCCGGACGATGATGAATGGACCGGCGGCAGAAAAGTAATGGCCTTCGTTGACAGGTTGCAGCAGCCCAACGGTTCTACACCTGAAGCCCCGCTGCCACTTTGGGACAGCACGGGCGTTAATAAAGACGCTATCGCTATTACCGACGAAAGTACCAACGTCATATCTTACGGCACCTTCGAAAATGACGAGGGCATCAAGGTATACAGGCTTACTGCAGGCGATTTTCTGCAATGGCCTTATATATTCTATTACAATCATATTTCTGACCAGTATGATCCCGATGTGTGGACCATAGGCGGCGCCTATGACTCTGTCATCGTATATAAAATGCCATACCCGATAACGGGTTATGATGTCAACATGCATCTCGGATCAGCGATGTTTGTCGGACTTTCCAGAGAAGTTCCGGACCTGACAAGCAAAGAAGCGTTTTTATCCGGAATGGGCAGAATCGACAGGATTTGGACTAATTATATTAACATGACAGTATCCAATGAAGTCGATCCGGCGCACGGATATTACTATTTGACCATCTTCGGTCCCGAAGTTAAAGACCAGTCGGCATACGGATATTGGCACAGAATATATGTCTATGCCCCGGATCTTGACAATCCATGACAACAAGGTAACCAATCGGGGCTATGGAACTTTGGCTTTAAAACAAAGCTATGGAATCATGACTATAGAACCATGGGTACAGAACTATGGCTTCGGCCGTGTAATCCTGGAGGTGTCCCTTAGAAACTCATAAGACCACATCAGAGCAAGTCCTGTATTGGACTTGCTCTGATTATGTGCGATAACCTTGATCCTCAACGGCAGAAACCGTGTCAGGCATATGAAATCATGTAAGGCATCCAAAAACAATCATGCCATATTTCCTGAAAATTTCATTTATCGTTTGTCACATCCCCGTCTCCGCTTACAGGAATGGTTTCACCAAGGAAAGTAGGATGTGGCTTTACAATCGCCTGGAAAAAGTCCTTGACTCTTGCTGCAATCTCCCGCAGTTCCCTATATTCCTGGCCGGCGTATTGTCTCTGGTCCGATGCTACGCCGTACGCATCAAGCCCAAGGGCATCAGCAATATACAATGCACGGTACAGGTGATATTCTTGCGTAACTATTATAATTTTCCTTGCCAGAAAAACATCTCTTGCCCGATACAAACTCTCATACGTAGAAAAGCCTGCATGATCCATGAAAATTTTCTCAGACGGGACACCTTTTTCTATTGCAAACTGTTTCATGGTATTTACCTCATCATAGTCTTTACGGCCATGGTCTCCGCTCATCAGCAACCTGTCCGAAGCACCGGCAAAGTATAAGTCAATACCCTGCAAAAGCCTGTCTTTAAGCATGGGGCTTGGTGTTCCGTCTGCATAAACCCCTGCCCCCAGTACAAGTATGCAGTCTGCATTAAGTTTTGCAGCATCATGGGGAGATATTATTCTGCTTTTGGCAGAAAACTTTACATATGCATTTATGGCTAAAGGAGATATAATAACCGGCAATAATGCCAATGCAATAACAATGAACCTGGTTTTCTTTTGTTTTTTCATCCCTCAACCTCATTTCACAAAATCACTTTGGGATTCTTATTATGCGGAATGGATTTTTACCATTTAGCATTGGATTTTCATTATACAGTATTTATTTCATATTATACAGCACTTGATAATACATTTAAAAACAATATTCAAAAAATGTTTGGTGTATGCATTTATGGGAACATATATAATATGATTGATGCCAAATACTAATTTAAGATAGGGATTTCAATCTTATTGTTAAAAAGAAGCAGCCAACATTAAAAAGGAGGTTTTACCATGGCTTACATACCAAATAGCGAAAGATACAGCAAAATGATTTACAACCGCTGTGGAAGAAGCGGTCTGAAGCTCCCTGCCATTTCCCTGGGATTATGGCACAATTTCGGAGGAGTGGATGTGTTCGAGAACGGCAGAGCTATTGTTCGCAGGGCATTTGACCTGGGAATCACGCATTTTGACCTTGCAAACAACTACGGCCCGCCTCCGGGATCGGCTGAAGAAAACTTTGGTAAAATCCTGAAAGCTGACTTTCGTGGATACAGAGACGAAATGATCATTTCCACAAAGGCAGGCTTCTATATGTGGCCTGGACCTTACGGAGACTGGGGATCAAGAAAGTATCTCATAGCCAGCATTGATCAGAGCCTGAAGCGTCTGGGGCTTGATTATGTGGATATATTCTATCACCACAGACCTGATCCCGAAACTCCTCTTGAGGAAACAATGAGCGCTCTCGACCATATTGTCCGCCAGGGTAAAGCCCTGTATATCGGACTTTCCAACTACAATGCAGAACAGACCAAGAAAGCTGTGGCTATACTGAAACAGCTAGGTACTCCCTGCCTCATACATCAGCCTTCCTATTCAATGTTCAATCGCTGGATAGAAGGAGAACTTCAGTCTGTCCTTGAGGAGGAAGGCGTAGGTATAATAGCATTTTCGCCTCTTGCACAGGGATTGCTCACCAACAAGTACCTGTCAGGCATTCCTGCAGATTCCCGTGCCGCCAAGCCGACAGGTTTCTTAAAGCCTGAAGCCATAACCGAAGATAAGCTTTCCAAGATACGCAAGCTTAATGATCTGGCAGCAGAAAGAGGACAAAGCCTTGCCCAGATGGCTCTGGCATGGGTGCTTAGAGGCGGACGTGTAACATCTGCGCTGGTAGGAGCAAGCAAGGTCAGCCAGATTGAAGAAAATATAGCTGCCCTTGACAATCTTGAATTTACCGATGAAGAACTCAGAAAGATAGATGAGATTCTTAAATAAGAAGTCAGATGAAAACCTTAAACAGAAAGAAGGATCAGGGATACTTCTCAAACTGCAGAGTAAAACTTCCAGGCAGGAGAAGCGTCCCTGTTTCTTTTTAAATCTGTTTTGATAATCTCAAGCCAGTTCCCCAACAATTTTATGGTTACAGTCTTTCCATTACAGAGGGTGAATCTCAGTTGATCTCAGCAGTTCAGCTCAACCGGCGTCAGTGTTCTTTTAACTTTACGCTGTATAATCATGGGAATGGCTCTCCTTTCATTCATTTATCCCGCTTCTGTACTCCTTAAGTCTCTTCTGAAACTCCTCAGTCTTGTGATATCCACAGGATTTGAATTCATAGCACCATCCCCTGTAAATGCAATCGGGCACGCAAACCTTGTATAATTCCGGCTGATCATCCTTAATTGCCTCCAGGACTGCCTTCCACGCTTCGCGGGTTTCGGGCGAAGCCTGATTGCACAGCCTCTTGCGGGAAATGTTTATCATGGCCTGGGCATTTGCAAGAAACTCATGCTCCACAAGGTTGCTTTGGGGCAATTCATCCCTCTTTATTCCCGTGCGGTCTTCCCTTTGGGACCTTACCCAGTGCTCAATCCCCACTTTATGCCTTACAAAATGAACTGATACCCATGATTTCAATTCATACCATTTGCATCTGATTAATAGCTGCCTTATGGGAGAATGTTCGCAAAGAAGCATCCTTCTTTTCCACTGGCTGGAAGGTTCTTTGGTCCCTGCTTCCTTATGTATTGTGGTGTTGGCTGAGTCTGCAACCTCTCTCCATGTACCTTTAGTTCCTAAGTAAACTGCTTTCAATTTTATACCTCCGGTTTAGAAAACACAGTTTTGGCTATTTGCCGCCGCTTCCTAACTCTGCCAGCCTGAATTTCTCATGAATTGCGTTTACAGCCCTGACCGAATCCTTTACATCCACCAGAACCGAAATCTTGATTTCAGAGGTGGTAATCATATGAATATTCACATCCGCATCGAAAAGAGCTTCAAACATGGTGGCTGCCACTCCGGGATTGTTGACCATGCCGGCGCCGACTATTGATACCTTGGAATACTTATCCGAATGCCTTATTTCCTCCGCACCGATTACGTCGATATTGGAATTCAGGACCTCCAAGGTCTTGTCAAGATTTTCCTTTGAAATTATGAACGATATGTCGGTTTTACCGTTTCTTCCTATTGATTGTATGATAAGATCAACGCTTATATTTTCTTTTGCCAGGAGAGAAAACAGTTTAAAAGCCACGCCCGGTTTGTCTTCCACTCCTATTACTGCAATTCTGGCTACGTTATCATCCTTTGCCACACCCCTGACCAGCATCTTCTCCACTTTACCAACCTCCTTGATAATTGTTCCCGGTGAATTATTGAAACTTGACCTAACCACCAGGTTCACGTTATATTTCTTTGCAATCTCAACAGACCTGGTATGCAGTACATTAGCCCCCAGGCTGGCCAATTCCAGCATCTCATCATAGGAAATGTCATCCAGCTTGGCAGCATCGGGTACAATTTTGGGATCAGCAGTATAAATACCGTCTACATCGGTATATATTTCACATAAGTCAGCTTTAAGCGCAGCAGCAAGGGCAACGGCAGTGGTGTCAGAGCCGCCCCTTCCCAGTGTGGTTATGTCCTCATACCTGTTCCAGCCCTGGAATCCGGCCACTATGACAATATTCTTCTTGTCCAGTTCACGGAATATCCTCTCGGTGTCAATGGATTTTATCCTGGCGCTGCCGTAATTGCTGTCCGTCATTATGCCGGCCTGGTATCCCGTAAGGGATATAACCGGATATCCTTCCTTCTCGATGGCCATGGCCAGTAAAGCCATAGAAATCTGCTCTCCGGCGGATAAGAGTACATCCATCTCTCTTTTTGAAGGTTTCGTATTTATTTCTCTTGCCTTCTCAATCAGCTCGTCTGTGGTATCTCCCTGAGCTGAAACAACCACTACAACAGAATGTCCTTCTTTATAAGATTCCAGGACAATTCTTGCAACATTTAAAATCCTTTCGCTGTTTGCAACTGAGCTTCCTCCAAATTTTTTAACAATCAGTGCCACGGCCAGAACCCTCCCATGTCTTAACTATTCAGTTTCAATTCTCAATATGTTTGCCACTTCCTTTATGGATGCTATGCCCTTAAGCCTTTCGGCCTTTTCCATAAGATTTCTTTCGGTATTTCTTTCGGTTATAAACACCAACTGGTCTTCCGAACCCGGGAAATCAAGGTTCAGGAATCTGACATCACCGAAGTTATTGACAATAAATCTCCTGGCTTCCTCTCTATTTCGTATTACCGTCCTTATCATAAGCTGAGTTTCCATTTCCTTGGTATCCGCAACATTGGAATATGGCCTGCGTTCCCAATTATACCTGTTGTTTGCGTTAACATTTTTTACTATCTCAATGATGTCTGCCACTACGGCGCTTGCCGTAGGAAGCTTGCCTGCGCCCTGCCCGTAGAATATAACATCCCCAATTGCGTTGCCTTTTACCAGAATAGCGTTAAAGACATCATCCACCGAAGCCAGAGGATGGGTTTTGCTGATTACCATGGGGCTTACCCGGACATAAATCTTATCTCCTGCTTTTTTGCTTAAGGCAATCAGTTTTATTACAGAATCCAGCAACTCTGCACATTGCATGTCCATGGATGTTATTTTGCTAATCCCTTCGGTGTGAATCTCCCTGTAATCGACAAATTCATTATATGCTATCGAAGACAATATTGCTATTTTCCTGCAGGCGTCAAATCCCTCAATGTCATTGGTAGGATTGGCCTCTGCATAGCCTTTCATCTGTGCTTCTTTCAGAGCTTCATTAAAATCTTTACCGTGTTTTCTCATTTGCGTGAGGATATAATTTGTCGTACCGTTGAGTATTCCCATTACCTGGCTTATCTCATTTGCGGCAAGGCACTCGCTCAGAGGACGAATTATGGGTATCCCTCCGCCAACGCTGGCTTCAAAAAGATAATTTACCCCGTTTTGTTTTGCCAGCTGAATAAGTTCAGGCCCATGCAACGCCACCAGTTCCTTATTGGATGTAACTACATGTCTTCCGCTCATTAATGCTCTCTTTGTAAATTCGTAGGCTACTCCTGTACCACCTATGGTTTCCGTAACAATCTTAATGGACGGATCATTGAATATCTGTTCAGGGTCCTTTGTAATCAAATCCCTGTCCGGGCTGTCCGGAAAATCACGTATATCCAGTATCCTGGTAACATTTATTTCCTCTCCGGCACGCAAAGCTATGCTATTTTTGTTCTTTTTAATTACCTCTACAACCCCTGATCCAACAACACCATATCCTAAAACAGCTATGTTCATTAAGAAACAATCCTCCCTATTCCCTTGCAAGTATCTCTTGCCTTCTCACGCCTTCTATTTTTTCGATCTGTTCCATAAGCTCTTCTATTCCCATGGTCATCTGGTCGGTTTCAATGGAAATGGTAACATCCGCCAGTCCATTAATCGGAATATTTTGATTTATGGTTAATATATTGGCATTGGAATCCGCTATTTTCCCGATGATCCTGGCAAGAATTCCCGCAAAATCCTCCAATACAAAAAAAAGCGTGATTACTTTTCCTCTTGATGTTTCGTAAAAAGGAAATACAGAATCCTTGTACTTGTAATAAGTGCTGCGGCTTATTCCAACCTGGCTGACAGCTTCATTGACGGTCTTTGCCTGACCCTTGCTGAGTATTTTTTTTACCTCAACCACCTTTGTAAATATTTCAGGTAACACCGAGGAGTCAACAAGATAATATACCGATTTTTTTTCCATAGCTCCCCCCACGTTTTGTCTATGTGTGACGCACACCTGTATTTCCATTGTGTAATATTAACATATTTAATGTCATAATTCAAGCGCTGTAAATTATATAAGCACCCAAATAAACGGTTATATATTGCAGCATAATAATACAGTACCCTTAAATACTAAAAAAGCAAACAGGAGGATGCAAATGAAAAAAATTCGTTTAGGAGTAATAGGTACAGGGCTTGCCTGGGAAAGACTGCATTATCCCGCCATAAAAGAACTGGGCGACAAATATGAAATAGTGGCTCTGGCCAATCGCACGCGCAAAGACGCGGAAGATTTTGCAGCAAAAATCAACCTTGATGTCAAAAACGTGTATGATGATTACAACGAAATGCTTAAAAGAACCGACATCGACGCCGTAGACATTCTGGTTCCCATTGAGCTCAATTATATCGTTTCGGAAGCCGTTGCCAAAGCCGGAAAGCACTTCATATGTGAAAAACCCCTTGCCCCCGATATGGAACAGGCGAAAAAATACCTTGAGCTTTCCAGGAAGTACAAGGTAATGATAATGATTGCAGAAAACTACAGGTACAACGAGGAAAACAATAAAATAAGGGATATTATCAATTCGGGCAAGATCGGAGAAGTTGTATATTTCATAAGGAACAATATAACCTGCTTCCCCTGTGAAATGACCAAAGACACCTTCGCAGGGACAGAATGGCGGCAACATCCCGATTTCAGAGGAGGAGCTTTCCTTGATGCCGCAATCCACGACATTGCAGCCATGAGACACATATTCGGACCGGTTGAATGCGTCCAGGCTTTCGGAAGGCCACAAAAATCAGATTTTAACCCTTATGTATCAATTAATGTAAACATATTGTTCAAAAGCGGTGTCATAGGCCAGTATACTTATTTTCCTTCCGGCATTGAGTCTCATAAACCTCCCGTAGGTTTAAGGATTTTCGGAACACAGGGCGAGATTTTTCTTGAGGATAAAAACAAAGGCGTAATAAATGTAACCTATAATGACGGAAGAAGCGAACAGGTCACATTCACTCCCAACAGGGGATATTACAATGAGCTCCTGAATTTCTACAATGCCATGAACGGGCTTGAGAGAATACTTGTCACACCTGAACTGGAATACGGAGATGTAAAAATGGTGTTTGACATACTGGACTCAATATCCAAAAGAAAGATCGTGTATGTAGACGAACCGCCAAAGCCGGATAACCCGGACAACTATATTTTCGGACATGAAGAAATTCGTCCGTACATTCAGTAACGTAAAACCCGTGCAAAGGCAGGTATCATATAAATGATGCCTGCCTTAGATTTTCAATATGGACTCTACCGTCTTCTTCATATCCGTTCTGCTACATGTGATATTGTGTTTTACAGCCCTTTTTTCAAGGTCTTTCAGACCTTTGGGTATCTGTATTCCGCATCTTTCCGACAGCATTTCCAGGAGCTGAAACTCGCTTTTATCCTTAACCGCTTCCTCTCCGAAAACAGCCTTTACCACACTGCCGCTGAATTTGAACGGACTTGCCGTAGCCAGTATTACGGTTTTGGTCATATCTCCCGTAGATATCACGTATTTGTCATAAACGTCAATGGCTACGGCGGTATGTGTATCAACCACATAACCATGTTCCTTATAAATTGCTTCAATTGTGTTCAGTGTCTCGCTTTCGGTAGAGTAACCTCCCCAGAAGTGCTGTGATATCCTCCTTCTTACTTCTTCTCCCACATTATAAAATCCATCTCTTCTGAGCCGCCCCATCCAGTCATTTATAAGCCGGGAATTTTCATCCGTCACATCGTAGAGCAGCCTTTCCAGATTGCTGGATATCAGTATGTCCATGGAAGGTGAACAGGTTTTTATAAATTCCCTTCTTTTGTCGTAAACTCCGCTGTTGATAAAATCGGTAAGGACGTTGTTTTCATTGGATGCACAAATAAGCTTGTTGACCGGCAAGCCCATTTTCTTGGCATAATATCCAGCCAGGATGTTCCCAAAGTTTCCTGTGGGGACTGCAAAGTTGATCATGTCACCCAGTTTAATCTCTCCCCGTGCAACCAAATCGGCATATGCCGAGAAATAGTATACTATCTGAGGCACCAGCCTGCCCCAGTTAATGGAGTTAGCAGATGAAAATTTAAAACCTTTTTGCTTCATTCTGGATCGGAGTTCCTCATCTGTAAATATAGCCTTAACCCCGTTCTGTGCATCGTCAAAATTGCCCTCAACGCCTACCGAATGAACGTTGCTGCCCTCCTGTGTTATCATCTGCAATTTTTGGACCTTGCTCACACCGTCCTTCGGGAAAAACACTATGACCCGAGTGCCTTCCACATCCTTAAATCCTTCCAGTGCTGCTTTCCCTGTATCTCCCGATGTTGCTACAAGTATAACCGTTTCCTCGGTTTCTTTAAGTTTACGCACGGCTTTTACAAGGAGATGAGGCAGAATCTGGAGAGCTACATCCTTAAAAGCACATGTAGGACCGTGAAAAAGCTCAAGAATATAGATATTGTCTCCCAATTTATGAACAGGGGTAATTTCTTCAGAGTCAAACTTGCTTTCTGAATACGCGCTGTAAACACAATCCTTAAGCTCATCTTCGGTGTAATCGTCAAGAAAATTCCCAAGCACTGTCATGGCTCTCTGCCTGTAGTCCATGTCTGTCAGTTCACCTATCCGGTCAAGGCTGAACTTAACCTCCTCTTCAGGAACAAACAATCCCCCGTCCGGAGCAATGCCCATGCTTATTACTTCAGCAGACTGCGCCGAATCCAATCCACCTCTCGTGCTTTTGTAATGCATTCCCAACCCTCCATATATCAATATGTCCTTGCGGGCTATTCAGCACCAATCTCAAATTCACCGGCATATTTAATATAATAATACAATCAAGTCCAAAAATAAAGCAGAAAATAAGCCGGGGCCGGGTTGGGAAGTGCTCACTTGTTCTTTCTATCTTCTTCCGGACCCTCTGAAGAAAGGGCCGAAAGGTCCTATGTAAGGTCCTATGTAAGGTCCTGTGTAAAATCTTCTCATATAAGGCCTTATATAAGGTCCCATGTAAGGTCTTAATCTCCAGAGCATTCCCGGAGGAATCCTGTTTTCAAGCTTGTCGAACAGCAGCTGTGCCGGCATTTTCCCGGCCGAGTAAAGATACTGTTTTTCTGCTTCGCTCAGGTTGAAATCCAGGAAAGAAATCTTTGAAGTTTCGATAAGGGCTACATGCTCAAGCTTCTTGTCGATCTTTGGTATGCCTATGTCATGAACTGCTGATATTATATATTTTAATACCGTCAGCGGAGAACCCAGATTAATAAGCTTTTTTGAAGAATCAACCAGCCTGAACCCCACGGTATCCCTGAACTTTGAACTGTCTATCAGCCAGAACGGAAAACTGTCAAATACGCCTCCGTCTACCAGGTGGTACGTCTTTTCGGTTTTTCCTTCCTTCTTTTTCATGACTACGGGCTTAAAAGCAAAGGGCACACTGGTGCTCATCCTGACTGCTTTTGCAACTTCAAGGGCATCCGGGTTTATCCCGTAGAAGAAAACATCATCAGGAAGTATGACCATTTTACCCCTGTTTGCGTCTACGGCAGTCATCCTTATACTGTAACCCCTGGGGTTTATGGCATCAGCATACTTCCCCCTCAGGTCGCCGAAGGTCCTGATGCCTTTCTTTGCGAGTACTTTATATACCCATTCCTCAAGGTAATCCCCATCTAAAAAATAGCCTTCCTTGCTGAATTTCACTATGCTTTTCAGAACATCGCCGCGGTAACCGGTAAAGTCTCCGTCCCTGTCCGTTTCCGTAAACCGGTAAGTTTCGGACCTTTCCCTGAGGAAATGTTCCACGCTCCTTAATCCGTACATTCCGTACTTCCTGCTGAATTCTAAGAATTCAGCCACTACAGGCACTTTTTTTGGTATGTTCTTTGTGTCCATCTTGGCAAAATCAAATTCATCCATTATTTTTTTCAACTCATCGGCTTTATAACCTGCTGCAACGCAGGCTCCAACCAAAGCCCCTGCAGATACACCTGCAATATTCTCAAAATCATATCCTCTTTTCTGGCTGACTTCCAATGCTCCCAAGAAAGCTATGCCTTTTACCCCGCCTCCGCTCAGTACAAGGTTGAGCTTCTTATTCGAAATATCCATATGAATCTCTCCAGGATGAAATGTGCTTACTATATTTATATTCAGGTAAAAGCAGTTGTGCGTATTGCCCATGCCGTTCCGGCATGCTTAAAAACAACAACATTATACCGGACGTTACTTTCTGTTTCATAATATTATTGATAATTTTTTGTCATTTAACTTATAATGAAACTGGAATTGATCTTTTTTAATTGTTTGTTTTGAAAGGAGAACAATTATGAGCACAGAATTTTACGACGCAACGGTTACATGTAAATACTGTGGAACCTCATTTAAAACAAGAAAAGTGAGAACCAGCGCAATCAGGGTGGATAAAAGGGAATCTGATTATCATGTAATTTACAAGGGGGCAAACCCCATGCACTATGACATCAGCATCTGTCCCAGATGCGGATATTTAATGTTTGAGAAATTCGGAGAACTGACCGATCATAAAAAGAAAGTACTTGAAGAAAAATATATGAGCAAGATCAGGGATTTTTCCCGTCTGTGCGGAGAAAGAAGTATTGACGACGTATTGCGTATTTATAAATTAGCTCTTTTTATTGCCTCTTTAACCGAAGAACCTCCCTTGGTCATTGCCGGCCTGGCACTTCGCATCGCCTGGACATACCGGGAGATGGGAAATAACGAAGAAGAAGCAAGGTTTTTGGAGCAAGCCCTCGAATATTATCTCAAGGAGTTCCAGGAGGGACAGGATGATTCAAAATTCGGCTCATTAATGTACATGATCGTTGAGCTGAACATTCGGCTTAACCGTTATGAAGAGGTCAGAAAGTGGGTAGGTAACGCAATATCCAACAAATCAATACCACGGGATATAAAAAATAAGATCAGCGACAGGTGGCAGGACTACAAGGCAACGTACTGCGGCAAAGATCTCTCCGTGGTTGATTAGGGATTTCCTTAAAACAGGGTTTGCGCATGCAAAAACTCCTTTCCGGTTTTGATGTTACCATCTCTTGCCAGAAAGGAGTATCATCGTACTGCTCCTGGCTCCACTTATGCTACTGAGACTGCTCAAGTTCCCGCATTCTTCCTTTAGACCAGGTAGCATACTGGCTGTCTGGATATCTTTCGATCACCGCCTGGAATGAAGCTCTGGCGTTTTCCCTATCGTTTAACGCAGCATATGATTTACCCAGCAAATACAAAGCAGCGTCCATATTTCTCCAGTCATCTGTGTATACTGGAATCTTGCTCAGCTTGTCCACCGCTTCCTGGTATCTCCCGTTGTTAAAAAGCCTGTTACCTTCATTGTAGGCGATTGACAGGGCTTGAGGTATGACTTGTTCATAAAGCCTGTCAAACTTTTCTTTTTCAGGTTCCCTGAATTGCACCTGCTTAAGCTCAACAAGCAAATCAGCCGCTTCTTCATATTTTTTTGAAGAAGCCAAACCGTCTATACTGTATAGAAGGGCAACATTTTTATAATAATCTATTTCTTTGTTGGCAAGGGCAAATTGCTCCTGGAGTTTCTCATAGTCCTTGTTCAGGTTTTCATATTTCTCTTTGTATGGGTTAGGGGTCTCAACCGGTACTATATTCTCTCTTTCCTTTTCCTTTTGCCTTAACTCCGACAGCTCACCGGACATGGACCGAAAAAACGGCATCGCAATAATGGCGGTAACAATGACACCTGCTACAAAAGCAGTCACCATTTTTACAATCTCAAACCTGGGATTTTTTTTCTTTTCCTCCGTTCTGGAAGGCAAATCTGTCCCGGAGGGTAAAATGCTTGGTTTTGCCACTGGTTTTACCTTTTTTGCCTTCTGGGCAGCTCTTCTTTTTTCCTTTGCAGTTGAAGCATCCAAATCTTTCTGATTAAGCGCGTTTAGATATTTTAACGCTCTGATGCTGTTGGGTTCTGCCTTTATAACTCTCTCAAACATTTCAGAAGCTTTTTCATTTTCTTTCATGAAGCTGTAGCATAATCCCAAAAGATTCATTGCCTCGTAAAAATCCGGGTTGATGGCAACGGCTTTTTTAAGCTCAATAACGGCTATGTCTTCGCTTCCTGTTCTGAGGTTTTCTAACGCGCTGTTATACAGAGCGACGGAGTCTTTCACATTGTCAGGCAGATTGGCATTTTCCTCAACAAGTGAGTCCAGATCGATAGGTGAGAAGTTTTTAAGCTCCTGCTGCAGATCAATCAAAACAACACCTCCTTCAATTGAGGTCCAGCTTGAAGGATGAAGCGTTTTCAACTCCTTATGGTCTCAAAAACACTGGTCTGTACCCTTGGAAACTTCTGATCCGATTTTTTCATGTTTCCTGTAGCAAAGTTGTGTTCATATTCCCTGTAATAAACTTTTGTTCATGTATTCTGCCATAAACTTCTTACAAGCTTTCTGACCTCTCCTATATAATAAAGTGATCCAAAGGCACATACCACATCATCAGGATCTGACAGGTCAAGGGCTGTGTGTACTGCCTCTTTAATTGTATCACTTGCTATTACATCATTACAATAGGACTTCAAATATTCAGCCAGCTGGTAAGACGTAAATGCCCTGATGCTTTGAGGCTGCACCGTTATAAATCGCCGGGCTAAAGGCAGCACAGCTTCTATCATGGAACTGTAATTTTTGTCCTTTAACACTCCGAAAATGAAGCTAACCTTTTTCCCGGGAAAATACCGCCTGAGAGAATCAGCCAGGGCTTTTGATCCTTCAGGATTATGTGCTCCGTCAATGACAAAATAGGGTTTTTTGAGCAAAACTTCAAATCTTCCCGGCCATCTGGTGCTTTCCAGCCCTTTTCTTATAGAAGCTTCGGTTATGCCATATCCTTTTGATGCAAGAATCTCAGAAGCCTTTACCGCAACTGCGGCATTTTTTACCTGGTGTTCTCCCAGGAGAGATATGGTCAAACCTTTATACCTTCCAAAGTAAAATATCTGCCTGTTTATATCATAATCCACCAATTCAAGGGAAGACATATCGGTAACATGCAGCCTTGCTCCCCTTTCGGCGCAAACCTTTCTGAAAACCTCCATAACTTCCGGTTCCTGAGGATAAATCACTACATCTCCTTTGTTTTTAATTATTCCGGCTTTTTCAAAAGCGATCTGGGTTAATGTATTGCCCAGCCTGTCAGTGTGATCATAATTTATTGTTGTTATTACCGCAACCTCAGGAACATCTATTACATTTGTAGAATCAAGGCGCCCCCCCAAACCTACCTCCAAAACAACTATGTCACACTTTTTCTCATAATAATATTGAAAAGCGATGGCTGTAATTATCTCAAATTCCGTCGGATGATTCTCTCCGTTTGCAAGCATTATATCAACTTTTTCCTTCACAAACCCGGTTATCCGGGTAAGATCATCTTCAGCTATTTCGTCACCGTTTATCCTGATGCGCTCTGTGAATCTTTCTATATACGGAGAGATATATAGTCCTGTCCTGTACCCGGACTCTGCTAGAATACTGCTTATAAAAGATGACGTAGAACCTTTGCCGTTTGTTCCGGCAACATGGACATATTTCAGCTTTTGGTGCGGATTTCCCATAAGATCCAGTAGACGCTTTATATTGTTAAGGCCAAGTTTACTTCCGAATTTGTAAGTGCCATGTATATAATTCAATGCCTGCTCGTAATTCATTTGCATTCCCCCATTACGTCGACCAATTCTGTCTGATCTGCTTCAAAACTTTTTGTGTCCAGTCTGCTCCGGAAACTTTTTTGTAACCTGCTCCACAACACTTCTTAGTCTAATTTGCACCGCAACAATATTTGTACTTCTTACCGCTACCGCAGGGACATGGATCATTTCTGCCCACCTTTACACCCTTCGTGATGGGTTTTCTGGGCTCATCTCCATGTCTTGCACTTATCGGTTCAGCAACCTTTTCTCTTTGAGGCATACGATCGCGGTCAATATGAGTGTTTAAAATTATCCTTAAGGCATCTTCCTTTATATTCTTTATCATTTCATCAAACATTTCTGCCCCTTCGAATTTATATTCCACAACCGGATCCCTGTTACCGTATGCCCTTAAACCTATTCCCTGCCTTAGCTGATCCATGGCATCTATATGGTCCATCCACTTTTGATCTACGACCTTAAGGAGAACCACCCTTTCAAGTTCCCTCATCACTTCAGTACCGATCTCAGCTTCTTTCTCTTCGTACCGCTTTTTTGCGATGGCGTACATCCTTTCCTTAAGGACATCCTTTGTCAGGTTTTCCATATCCGCCTTGATCCCATTCAGCGTGCCTTTTGGCAGGAATATCCCTTCGGCATATGCAGCGATACCGTCCCAGTCCCAGAAATCCGGATGAGGGCTTTCACTGCAGTATACTTCTATAACATTGTCAACCAGGCTTTCAAGCATCTTCAGGAAGTAATCCCTGAGGTTCTCGCCTTCCAGGACTCTTCTTCTCTGTTCATAGATTACTTCCCTCTGCTTGTTCAGAACATCATCATACTGCAATACATGCTTTCGTATGTCAAAGTTCCTTCCTTCCACCCTCTTTTGGGCGTTTTCAATGGCATTTGAAAGCATTTTATGTTCTATTGCCTGGTCCTCGTCAAGCCCCAGAGTTTCCACTACTCTCGTAAGCCTGTCCTGGCCGAATAACCTCATAAGGTCATCTTCCAGTGAAATATAGAACCGTGAGGATCCCGGATCCCCCTGACGTCCCGCACGGCCTCGTAACTGGTTGTCAATACGCCTTGATTCATGTCTCTCGGTACCTATTACATGAAGGCCTCCCAGTTCTACCACTTTTTCGTGCTCTTTTTCGGTAATTTCGCTGAATCTCTTATAATACTCCCTGTAAAGCTTTCTTGCGCTCAGCACAATCTCATCATCGGTATCATTCAGGCTTGCAGCAGCTATGATCACATCATCGGTATATCCCTGCTTTTTCATCTCCTGACGTGCCATAAAGTCAGGATTTCCTCCAAGCATGATATCGGTACCGCGGCCGGCCATATTGGTGGCAATGGTAACCGCTTTGTATCTTCCGGCCTGAGCTATGATCTCGGCTTCCTTCTCATGATATTTTGCATTCAGTACCTGATGGGGAATGCCTCTTCTCTTTAACATTGAGCTCAGCATCTCTGATTTTTCTATGGAAATGGTACCTATCAGCACAGGTTGTCCCCTCTTATAACATTCTTCAATCTCATTGACTATGGCATTAAACTTACCTCTTTCATTTTTGTAAACACAGTCGGGATAGTCCTTTCTTATCATGGGCTTATTTGTAGGAATCACAATAACGTCAAGATTGTAAATGGCGCGAAATTCCTGCTCTTCCGTCTGGGCCGTTCCGGTCATTCCTGCAAGTTTCCGGTACATCCTGAAAAAGTTCTGGAAGGTTATTGTTGCAAGGGTCTTGCTTTCTCTTTCTACTTTTACTCCTTCCTTTGCTTCTATAGCCTGATGCAATCCGTCACTGTAGCGTCTTCCGTACATAAGGCGCCCTGTAAACTCATCTACAATGATTACTTCTCCGTCCTTTACAACATAGTCCCTGTCCCTCTTCATAAGGCCATAGGCTTTTATGGCCTGGTTTACATGATGAAGTATGGCAATGTTTTCAGGATCCGAAAGGTTTTCTATCCCAAAGAACTGCTCTACCTTCTTGACTCCTTTTTCGGTCAGAGTAGCGGTATGAGCCTTTTCGTCAACAATGTAATCCGCATCAATATCATCATCATGACTTTTATCATCGGTCTGGGTATAGACCTTGGCTTTGAATCTGCTCACCAATGAATTTGCCTGCCTGTACAGATCTGTGGATTTGTCAGCTGCTCCTGAAATTATGAGAGGAGTTCTGGCTTCATCTATCAATATGCTGTCCACTTCATCCACAATTGCATAGTGAAGTCCTCTTTGAACCATATCCTCCTTGTAAATGACCATATTATCGCGGAGATAGTCAAATCCCAGTTCATTGTTGGTTCCGTATGTTATGTCGCAGTTATATGCCTTTCTTCTTTCTTCAGGAGTCTTGTCATGGGTAATAATCCCGACGGACAAGCCAAGGAAATTATATATCTTACCCATAAGTTCTCCCTGGTAAGAGGCAAGGTAATCATTTACCGTTACCAGGTGAGCTCCCTTGCCTTCAAGAGCATTCAGGTACAGAGGGAGTGTAGCAACAAGGGTCTTACCTTCCCCCGTTTTCATCTCAGCAATTCGGCCCTGGTGAAGGACAATTCCTCCGATGAGCTGGACCCTGTAATGCCTTTGCCCAAGAACCCTTACCGAAGCTTCCCTAACAACGGCAAAAGCCTCAGGCAATATATCATCCAACGTTTCCCCTTGAGACAATCTTCTCTTAAACTCATCTGTTTTTGCCCTGAGCTCCGAATCGCTGAGCTTTTTCATCTCGGGCTCAAGGCTCTCTATCCTGTCAACAACAGGCATTAACCTTTTAAGTTCCCTGCTGCTGTATGTTCCGAATACCTTTTCGAATACTTTAAGCATGTATCAAACCTCCAATTTGTTAGCAAAGTCATCGCTGTCCTGTTTTTTTCCCCTCATGACTTCAAACACCAAATAAAATACTCCTGCTGCGGTTATAATATCCCCGATGCTGACAATCCGGGTACCATATCCCAATATTCCAGGCATCGGTATTATATCTCCAAGAAAAGCCAGATTTGTGGCAGCTCCTTTTGCCACATGCTTTCCGTCATTCATCAGCCTTTCAAACAACACCTGATCCGATGCTGCCAGCAATCCTTCATCAACAGGCATCCTGCCACCATTTACCATCATTACCAGTACATTCAGGGCACAACCCAATCCAATAACCAATATGCCTTTATAATGTCTGTTAACCCACAAAGCCGCAATAAACAAAAAATATACAGCAATTTGAATTATAACACTGTATTCCGATACCCACTTTACACCGTTTACTCCGAGAACCTGTGTTAAGGCCTGGACAGCAAAGGCCAGCAGTATAAGCCATTTTTTCTCAAATCGGATGGTAATGAGATTGGAAAGCCTTCCTTTGGCAAATACGCCCGCGCAAATGCCTGCAAGAACGGCTACAGCATAAAGCATTTATTTCCTCCCGTAACGGTATTATTCCTTTTCCCTTTCAAGTTTCTCCAACCTGTCCAAAATCATGTTATAACCATCTGCACCATAGAGCAGACACCTGTTTACCCTGCTTATGGTAGCAGTGCTTGCACCTGTACTTTCACTGATCTCCGAATATGTTTTGCCTTGCCTTAACAGCATTGCAACTTCCAGTCTTTGTGCAAGGGCTTTGATTTCAGAAATGGTACAAATATCTTCAAAGAAATTATAACACTCTTCGATGGTTTTAAGCTGCAAAATAGCCTTAAACAATCTGTCGGTGTTCTCATCCCTTAACTTTGAATTCATACTATTGTCAACTCCTATAAAATTCCTAACAACCGAATTCAAAAAGCCTTTCAAACTCAGGTGAAAACTTTACTTTCTTTTGTCTTGCATACCGGAGCATAAGCATTCCGTCTGCCTCCTCATGTATAGTATCCGGTGATGTGACTGAAAGGGATGCAAGCAATGTACCCAGCTCCAAAGCGCTCTTTAAAGGTGTCTCCGAAAAGAAGGTATCATTCCTGCCTTTCAAAAAAGGCAAGCCGCATGTCAGACCGACTATAATTCCCGAAAGCATGGCATCACCCGCACCACCCGTACCGAAAGCTTCAGTTGGTAAAGCAGGTACGTATTCAATGGTTTTTCCGTCAAACCCGAAACTTCCTTCGGGGCCGTTAGTGATAACAGCCCATATCCCCGGATTGTATTTCACAAGTTCCTCTATACAGCTTTCAACTGCTCTTCCCGGTTCAACTTCTTCGTCATGTATACCGGCGATGGCACATGCTTCGTCAATATTTACAGCCAATAAATCAATCAGCGGCAGTATGCCTTGCTTTTTGAACTCCCCGGCTTCAGAGGAAAGCAGTGAAGCAACATTATAGGTGCCCCGCTCTCTTCCATGCTCAAGAATCCTTTTCCTTGGGGCTACAGGAACTTCAGGTGCCGCCAGCACAATACCGTTTTCAATAAGGTCACCATGCCGTTCAAAGAAAATATCTATGTCTTCACAGGATACCAAACCACTTGCACTGTTGGAAGTAGTGATATTCCCCCTGTGCTGTCCGGATACTGAAAGCATACGCTAAACAGCGTACTGGCATGAGCAGTCTCTTCAACACCTTCGGTATTAATGCCCGCTTCCTGCATCCTGGCTATCATTTGCCTTCCTATGTCGTCGCTTCCCACTCTTCCTACTGCATAGCTTGTGAAATCCCTGTTTTGCCCCGAACCCAGCAATACAGAGATATAATGCAGAATAATATGCAGCTTGCAGAAATCTTTATACGGTACCAGCTCTCCAAGACGGCTTTCGTTCCTTCCCAGGGTGTGATTGCCTTCCAGCCTGAAAAAAATCCCTGACCCTATGCCTCCCGTTCCGACTATCTGATTGTACTTCAGGGAATGCACGCAAAGGGGCACCCGGCGACTCATACATTCACCCCTTTGAATTCCCAGTCAGGATTTTCTGAAATGGGATGTCTGGCTGTTTCGTAAGTAGCCGTAATTATCGCATCAGGGTGACTTTGCAGTAACGTCATCGGATATTCCACGGTTTCCTCGGAAAACAGCGCAACCCGCAGAGCTGTCTGTTTCCAGGCACCGGTATCGCTGTATACGCGAACTTTCCTTGCGGAAAGACACTCTTTCATTCCGAGAGTGATGGACATTGGCGGAACAAACTGATAAGCCCCGCCAAAAGTACGGTGTGCCAGTGCCAGGATGGTATCGATGTTGTTGTATTGTACGCGTATTTCGCTGTTTCTCAATTGTTCGAGAGTGATTCTGCTATAAGGATGACGCCTTGCCTGATTGTATGCTATATGGCCGTCCTGTCCCCATCCCCCTATGGTCAGGTCTATCGGTGCTTCATTAATTTTTCCTTTATGAATTCAATTTTTGAAGGCTCCGGGAAAATCCTCTGTTCAACAGGTACAGCCAGTTCAGGTTTTATTCCGCCATAAAAGTACTTCTCCATAAATGTTCTGAAATTGTACGGGTCATTTTTAGCCAGCAGCTTTCCTTCCCAATCAAGGCACTCATCCATATGGAACACGGTCACATTTCTCAAAGACACATTTTCCTCATTTACCATCCTTGTAAAAGGTTCATACCAGCATTTCGGACCACAAGGCACAATGACTCTGAAAGGACGTCCCTGGGCATTTGCCTTTTTAATCTCATCCACCAGTTCCCTGGCCATAAGCACTCCCATTTCGGAGGAGTCCTTCACAAGCCTGAAAGGTACCTTCAAATCCGGGTGTCCGACAAGCTGGTCCACAGGAATGCTGCACCATTTGTAAAGATCTCTGATATCAATTTCGCTCATAATACCTCCACCCTATCCTAACCTTAAGATTGACACGGGCAATACAATAAACAATGCAGTTAAATAGATTCCTGACTCTTTGGGATGGTATTTCTATACAATGCTCTGCATACAGTTTCATTTTATCCCAGTGAACGAATTAATTCAAGATATATAGTTAAAGGCTACCCGCATTGCGGATAGCCTTTTCAAAACACCTTTTTCTATTGTCCGGTGATTCCCAGTTCAGCAGCTGCCTGGTTAACTTCGTCTATAGCAGGCTGTATGCCGGTTGCCAGCATGTTTTGTTTTGCTTTTTCAAAGGCTTGTTCAACCGGTTCCTTACCCATGACGATAAGGGAGAACTCGGTCATGAAGTCTACACCTGATGCCAGGTCCTTGGAAGGTGTGGAAATCAGCATTATCTTTATGTTTGAAGGAGTTGGGTTAGCATCCCTTGCTTTCATGTTGGCAAGCGCTTTTTCCTTGATATCAGCGCGGATTGTTGCATCCGGCCAGACAGGATCAACATTGTTTTCAAAGCGCCAGCTGATCATTGTCAAAATACCTGTTGCAGGATACATCTTGGCTATGTCATAAGGCTTTCCTGTTTCAGGGTCGTTAAAGCTTACGATTTTCCCCGATTCATCAAACTTATAATGCTTGCCCTCGAACCCAAGTTCAAGGAATCTGGCTTCATCTGAATACATCCACTCATGGATTTCCAGGTATCTTTCAAGCTTTTCATCCGAAAGATTTGCATTGAACATGATTCCGTCCGGGTCAGGTCTTTCATAGTATACAGGTGCTGAATTAGCATCTTTTGCAAAGATATTGGAACATTCAACTATTTCAAGAGGATCGCCCATGTCAGGGTTTGCATTGCCAAACTGGTTAACTATAACGTTCCACATCCAGTAAGCATCAGCATTTCTGATTATGGAACCGAAGTTGTGTCCTGCAAACTTCTGCATAGCCTGCTGAGCTGTGTTGTTACCGAACTCAGGGTCAACAAGCCCTTCGTTAAACAGTTTGTTCCAATATTTGAGTGGTTCAAGGTTCTTGTCTGAAAGGTAGCCCGGAATCCATTTTCCGTCTTCATAGACCCATCCGCCCGGATCAATACCCCAGGCATGGAAAGTATCCAGCATCATCCAGCCGGTATTGAAAGTTACTCCACCTGTATCGGCTACGCCATCCTGGTCGGGGTCTTTTTCCTTAAAGGCCTTCAATGCCTGATAGTATTCATCAAAGTTTGAGATAGGCTTATCTATGCCGACATTTTTCAACCAGTCCTTGCGATAATAAATACCTGACCAGCCGGTCTTAAATATTGTCGGATCGGTGCTGGTGGACCTTGCAAGATGGTATATTCCATCGTTAAGCTCCCTGGCTGCAACCCAGGTGTTGATGCTCTCGTTAAGCTCCTTGGTCTTGGGGAACCTGTCAAACATCTCCTGTGGTACACTTCTTACAATACCCTGCTTAATCCAGCTATTGTAAGTAGAAACATCGTACATCACACCAAAGTCGAATACATCAGGCAGGGACTGGCTGGCTGCAGCAAGCTTCAGCTGGTCTGAAGACTCAAACTGCACAGGAGTGATGTTAACATTGAACTTTTCACTTATGAGCTTTGCCACCTCATCCTTTGAAGGATCAAACTCCTTCAGATTCCAGTGGTAAACAGTAAGTTCAACAGGTGCTTTTTCACTTACTGATGTGGTTTCGCCTGTTGTGGTTGTAGTTGTTGTATTTTGTTCACCTGTATCAGTTTTACCACCACAAGCTGCGAATACTGAAACCGCCATCACCAGTACAAGCACCAGTGATACCATTGAACGAAATCTCATATTGTTCCTCCTTTATATGTTTTTATATATATATTGTGCATATATATTGCTTATATCTATATACAATCTGCAATTCTGGCTTCCTTAACTCATCACCGCTTCATCTGCCGATGCCCGAAGTATTTGTAGCCATATCAGGTCAGAATACCGTATCATATAAGACTAGCCCTTGATTGACCCGATCATGACACCTTTTACAAAGTATTTCTGGAGCCATGGATATATGCACAGTATGGGCACCGTTGCAACCACAACTGTCGCCGTCTTTATCGCTTCATCAAATATCTGGGATGTTGTTGTTCCCTTTGCCGATTCAAACTGGGCCGCCATTTCAGGTGGCAGCGTTGAGCTGAATATCAGTTCCCTCAATACCAGTGTCAGAGGGTGCAGCCGTCAAACCATGAGTTCCAGATTCCCACCGCTCCAAACAGTGCAAACGTTGCAAGAAGCGGCAGTGACAAGGGTAACACTATCCTGAACAGTATGGTTATATCATTCGCTCCGTCAAGCTTTGCAGACTCCTCAAGGCTTTCGGGTATCTCGTTGAAGAAGGATTTCATGACCGTAAAGTTCCATACGCTTATTCCTCCGGGGACTATGAGAACCCATATTGTGTTCATAAGCTTAAGATCCCTTATGAGCAGGTAGTAAGGTACCAATCCTCCGGAGAAGAACATGGTAAAGGTGATGAACAAAAGGATGAACTTTCTTCCGGGCACATACTTCTTGGACATGGCATAGGCTGCAGCAGCATTTACCATAAGTCCGTAAAGCGTACCTACCACCGTTATGAATACCGATATGGCAAATCCTCTCAGCGTCCTGTCGGAGCTGAATATCAACCTGTATGCATTCAGGGTAGGCTCTTCAGGCCACAGTATAAACGGCCTCCTGTAGAATTCACCCACGTCAACTATGGATGTTGTAAACACGTTCCAGAACGGAAATATCATTATCAAACACATCAGGATGAAAAAACATACGTTGCAAAAGTCAAACACCCTGTCACCTATCGATCTCTTTATA
>JAMNYG010000183.1 GCA_023622945.1 Bacillota bacterium
GTCAAAAACCTGCTGGTACCTATTCTGGCAAAATCAGGCCTTGAAATAGGGGAACAGGTCCTTGTGGCTCATACTCCTGAGCGGGTCCTTCCCGGGAAGATATTGATAGAGCTGGTGGAAAACAACAGGATTATCGGCGGAATAAATCAAAAATCAAGTGAGGCGGTAAGGGATCTGTACCGCACTTTTGTAAAAGGCGAAATATTCCTTACCGATGCCACTACCTCCGAAATGTGCAAGGTTATGGAAAACACCTTCAGAGACGTTAACATTGCCCTTGCAAATGAATTGGCCATGATATGCGAAGAAATGGGAATAAATGTCTGGGAAGTCATCAGCCTTGCCAACAAGCATCCGCGCGTAAACATACATACGCCCGGTCCGGGGGTTGGTGGCCATTGCATTGCCGTTGATCCGTGGTTTATTGTTGAAAAAAGTCCTCAACTCTCCAGGATGATACGCCTTGGACGCACTATCAATGACGGAATGCCCAGGTTTGTCTATGAAAAAGCCAAGAAAATCCTTTCTTCCGTCAATGGTTGTGCAAAGGTAACAATACTGGGAATAACATATAAACCAAATATAGACGATATGAGGGAAAGCCCCATATTGGAGCTCATAGGCCTGATGAAAAATGATCCTGACATTATGGTCAATGCAGTAGATCCCCATGTGAAAAACCAGGAACACCTGGAGCGCGACCTGTATAAAGCAGCAGAAGGCAGCCATCTGGTAATACTGGCCGTCAACCACAACGAATTTTCCCAGGTGGACTTCAGCAGGCTGCAAAAAGTTATGGCAGCCCCGAATGTCCTTGACACCCGCAATTTCTGGGATAAAAACGCAGCGGTCAGTGCAGGCCTTAACTATTACCTGCTGGGAAGCTCCAAACCATGATGGATGATTACGCATGTAAAGAACAATAATGCATGTAAAGAATAATGACGCATGTAAAAATGAATGAAGATGCACGTAAAAAATGAAGTATTATGCCCGTTAAGCTGATATATCCGATTGTTATAAAGCAATGGCCGGTAAGAGGAGCAGTCATATGAAAAAGGTACTCATGGTAGCATACTATTTTCCCCCTATGGGAGGATCAGGCGTACAAAGAACTGCTAAATTTGTAAAGCATTTGCGAAGCTTCGGCTACGAACCCGTCATATTTACAAGAGGCATAGAAAAAGTCCCTCTCAGGGATGATTCTCTTTTGAAAGACATTCCCGAAGGCATCAGGGTGATCAGGACCAGGCCATGGGATTTTACTGCGCTGCCCGGAGTGCTTTCATACGCCGGTAAATTCATAAGCAGGAAGGTCCTTATTCCAGACGGGGAAAGGATCTGGCAGCTGGCCGCCAGGAAAAAGGCCGCTGAAACGGTATTACAGGAAAACATTGACCTGGTTTATACCACGTCATCTCCGTACAGCGACCACCTGATGGGGCTTTACTTAAAACAGCAGTTTCCGCACATACCTTGGGTTGCAGACTTCAGGGACGAGTGGACAAACAATCCTTATTTACTGGACAACCCTCATCCTGCCATCCGGATGAGAATAGAGAAGCGGACCGCCTGATAACCAATACACCCGTCATGCTGAAAAACTTTCTTGAGATCAACAGTGAGCTTGACCTAAAGGATAAATTCCATGTGATACCAAACGGTTATGATGAAGATGATTTTAAAGGAATTGAAAGCATTTCACCTTCCGATGACAAGTTCACCATAACATACACAGGCCTTCTTTACGGCAGGAGAAAACCTGACACCTTCTTTGAAGCGGTACAAAAGCTTTTGAAGGATAAAAGCATCGACCCCGGTAAAATAACCATAAAGCTTATTGGGAACTACAAGCAGGAGCAGATGAATGCGCTGATAAGAATATACGGGCTTGAAGGCATTGTAAGCATATTGCCCTACATGAAGCACGATGATTGCGTAAGGCAGCTCATGGCTTCCCACGCCCTGCTTCTTATAGAAGGAGGAGGCCCGGGAGCAGAAGCTTTCTATACGGGTAAGGTTTTCGAATACATGGTTGCAGGGCGTCCGATACTTGCGGTGATACCTGCAAAAGGCGCCGCAGCCCGGCTTATAGAAGAAACAAGGACGGGCCTGATATCCGACTTCAATGACGTTGACGGTACGGCAAGAAATATTCTGACCCTGTATCGAAGCTGGTTGGAGAATAATATCATTTTCCATCCTGACATGCAGAAAATCAGAAAATTTGAAAGAAAAGAGCTGACAAGGGAGCTGGCCTGTGTATTCGACCTT